>JBCBHI010000015.1:0-17110 GCA_038525885.1 Bacteroidota bacterium | reverse complement strand
ACACCAAGCAAAGCAAGTCGCGTAGCGACGGCAGATTGTAGCCCCCGGATGAATCCGGGGGGTTATGTTGACCATGAATAACGGTCGCGCTAAGTGAACCTAAGAGGGAAAAAGAGCCATAAAGAGCGACCTAATGCCTAGGGGCCAGAACAAGGCAGCAGAAAAGAGGAACACGGAGTGCCCAGAGTAGGCTCAGAGTAAGTAGAGATTTTTATTGAAATGGGGGTTTAGGGACTTTAAGAAAGGTGGGCTTTTAAAATTGCTTCAACAGCTCTCCGGCTATTTACCCCTCTCCTATCAAGAATTTGTTTTTCAACCCACTCATTTACTGCACTTTGCAATATCAGTGGTAAGACGACTTCAAGTCGTCCCACCACAAAATCTCTCTCTTATTTTTAATAACGAAACTCGACAATATGCCTAGCAAGACTAAAGTGAAACACAAAGAGCAATTACCCAAAGTCCATCAAGCCCAAGTTTATTCGTTGACACGATCTTAATCACGAAACCTCATTCTCTGCACTTCTTGGCATTTCTTTAAGGCTGGAACTGGCAATACAATTGCCTAGAGAAGATCATGACCGCATTGCGAAATGCGGCCGAGCGTGGGTTCGGTTACGCTCAATTTTCAGTCGCAACGCGCCACCAGATCGGGTACGGTCACCGATTGGGCAGCCTGGCCACGGTCGCAACTCCACAGATTGATCACGTTGCAAATAAGTAGAGTGAGACGGGGTAAGGGGGTGATCTAAAGATAAAAGGGCTTGGCGGAGATAATCAATTAGATGCAACCTGCATCTCGAGCGCAAAACATTACTTCTCGGGGTATATCCTAGGCCCATTTTGTGGGTTCCCAGATCAGGATTAGACCGCTTTTCGGATAGCTGGCAAAGGTAGGTGGCAATACCCCTGTCATAGGGGGTGAAAAATGCAATCCGCTAAACCACCCAAAAGCGTGAAAGCTAGTTTCCGTTGAATCGCCCAAATCCTTGAGAATGCTACGCAGAAATGGATTAGTTCCATGAGAATGGGATAGCATTGTATAGAACCAACGCCATTCAAAGGCTCAAATCTTATACCTATGGAATCCTTATTCAAGTTCATCCAACTCCGACCTGCGGTGAAGTCAGAAGCTTCCGCCCCCATTCATCTTTCTCCCCAAGAATTATTTGGGCCTGCCCCTATTTCCAAGGCTTCTCCGATCCAGGCACGGCTGGAAGCTTATGCGCAGGGGCCTGCGTTTATTTCCGATCCCCAAGACTTGGAAATATTCGATACGATCCAGTCTCTCAGCCAACTGTTTGATGCCTGGCAGCAGCGCCCCCATTGGGGCAGGAAGGATTTGCATGAAGCGGCTAAGGAGATATTAAAAACCGGTTTGGCCTTAGCTAAGGAGACGCTACAGGAGGCCGCCGATCGCTTGAAGAAATCCATCCTCACCATCCTCTTCCTTCCCGAGTATCATGGATTACCCGTGGAAGCGTTGACCAATCTGTTGCGGGATATAGAAACCTTGGCCAAGTTGAAACAAGCCCCCAATTTCCCGAGTGCGAAAGAACCCTTGGCTGACTATCGCAATCGGCCCTTAGCCATGGACCAGTCCTTGGACTCCTCACCAAAACCGCCCTCCACACCCCAGCAGGTTGAAGAAAAAGAAGAAGCGGGCATTTCTGTGCCCACACCTGGACTTGGGTCGGTGTTGGATACCCTAAGAGGCCAATCAGATTGGGATATGCCTCTGGCCAAACTCCCGGGTTTAGACTTGAAAACCTTGGAGCATTTATTCATCCCCGACCCAAGTTTCTTGCCGGATCCTCCTGAGCTACCCAAGGGCTCCGTAGGCCTGGACCCTAAAAAACTCACCGTGCGGCAAGCCATTCAGGAATTGGAAACTCAACAGGCGAACCCGGTGGAACCACGCCAAGGCGTGCCTGACCCAGAGTATACTTTCCGGCAGGTGGGAAGTAAGGTGATCCTCATCCGTGATGCGCCCAAAGAAGAAATGGGTCGCCACAAGTCCGGCCTACCTGCTTCTGCGCGTCCGTTTGATGCCGGTATTGCACCCCTACACCGGCCCTATACCGTAGTACTGGGTGACCTGCTGGTGGTGAAACAACAATTGATTAGGTACCAGGGGGCGGATATCGCCCATATAGAAAACATTCTGAAAGGCGAGAAGAAGGAGAAAGAGCATGTGTACAAGCAGGAGAAAGAAGAATTGTTCTTTGAAGAGGCCGAAACCTCCGAAGCCACCGAAGACGAAATTGCTTCTACCCAGCGCCACGAGCTATCTGAAGAAACCAAAAAGACCGCGCAGGAAGCGGCCTCTTTCAAGGGCAGCTTAGGGCTGAAAGGAGACTTGGGACCCTTTGTAGAATTTAATGCCAGTGCGGAATATGCTACTAGTTCGGAGGATACCCGTAGTGAAACGCAAGGCGCTAACTACGCCCGCGAGGTGGTGCAGAAAAGCGTAGAAAAACTAACCAGCCGTACGCTGAAAAGAGCTACCCGCCGATTCAAATCTGAGGTGTCAGAGAAGAACCTACACGCCATTGATAATACCCAGGGGGAGGACCATACCGCAGGCATGTACCAATGGGTGAACAAGGTGTATCAAAACCAGGTGTATAACTACGGGCAACGGGTGCTGTTTGATTTCATCATCCCGGAACCGGCGGCCTATTTGATAGAATCGCTGATTAATAACCCCGATCCTTCCCAGGTCATTACCAAGCCAGCACGACTATTTCATTATCCTCATCTGCTCACTGAAGACAATTATATGATAGAAGCGGGCCTGTTGGGGGTGGCCAACCTACCCACGCCGCCAGTAACATACACCACCCTATCTCACCATTTTACCTTAGGTGGTGGCCAGGAACAGCCTGGAAGTGCAGCCTACAAAAGCCTGAAAATTCCGGATGGCTATCGTGCCATCAGTGCTACCATTACCGTACTAGAGGCGCAGAAGAACCTTACTTCAACTATCCTGATCAATGTGGGGAGTCAAGTATTTAAATATACTGGCGAGAGAGGTTTTTTCAACTTACTTCTTGATCAGAACCAGGAAACCGGGGGCGGTCAGGCGGCAGAGACTCCAAGCCCGCAGCCTACTCCTCCCCCTTCTTCGGTTGATGGTGACGGAAGGGACATGGATGAGTCTAAGATCGATGAACCGAAATTCGTCAGCCCGGGGAGTCTAAACAAGATAGGTACTCATGCCATTCTTTTACCTCTGAGTAAGGAAACCCAAGAGGTGTCCTTGCACCCTGCCGTTACGGGTGAGCTTAGCCTCAGTCCCCTGAGTCCTATTCAGCCCAACGTAGTGGTGAGCATCACGGTGAAATGTCAAGTCAGCGATGAGCATATGGAAGAATGGCGACTGAAGACCTTCGATATCTTCGAAAAAGCCTATGAAGATAAAATGCGTGTCTATGAGGCCAAGCTGGAAGAGTTGGAAATAGAGACTCACCAGACTGCCAACAAAAACGCTAGTCAAAACGAAGCGTTGGTGCTCGACGAACTAAAAAAACACTGCATCACGTTGCTGACTCAAAAACACCTGGAGGGCTTTGATGGCATCCGTGAGCAAGCGGGCAACCCTTTGCTCGATTTGGATAAAATAGAGTCCCAGGGGCAATATGTGAAATTTATGGAACAGGCCTTCGAATGGAGCCTGCTGCAGTACATCCCGTATCCCTACTTCTGGTCGCGAAAAAGAACCTGGAACTACCGTATCCGCTACGAAGGAAATGACCCTGTATTTGGTAATTTTATAAAGGCCGGCTACTGCCGGGTAGTGGTTCCGGTGCGGATAGGGTTTGAGAAACCACTCCAATACTTCCAGCATTTTGGTCAGCTTTGGGAAGGAGGCGCGCTCCCTGTTTTGGGCGATGATCAATACCTGCCCATTGCTCAGGAAATTGCCTCTATGCGCAATCAACCTATGAACGAAGTGCCAGTAGGCCCCGTATGGTTTGAAGAATTGCCTACTACCTTAGTGCGATTGCGGCCGGGCAATGACTTGCCGGCCTGGGAGCAAAATGAAGCGGGAGATTGGGTAGTAGTGGACCAACCAGGGATATAGCTGTGGGTCCAATCAAGCAACCGAAAGATGTCCGATACCTGGCCTTCGAAGGCGGAGGAGGTAAAGGCGTAACCTACCTGGGGGCCATCAAGGCCCTCACGAAATTGGGTGTGTTACCGATCGATCCTAATAGGCCGGGAGCCAATCAGATCAAGGGCATCAGTGGCTCCTCCGCCGGAGCCATTACCGCCTTGTTCCTGGCCATGGGCTATGGCTATAAGGAGCTGAAGGCTGAGTTAGAAAACCCGCAAACTTTCCTCGATTTCTTTGATGGACCCGATCTTGGCCAATCCAGAATGGTGGACTCTAAAAACGAACCGGTGCGAAAGCGAATAGGGCAAGAACAGATGAGGGCCAACCTTACCCTCTATCATGATTCAGTACTGGATAATATAGTCAAATATCTTCCCCTTTTGTTAGGCGACCAGCATTCTCCGATCATCCGCACCATACAGGAAAACCCCCACCAATACATCAATAACCTTCTTTTTGAAAAAGGACTTTTCCCGGGATTTACAGTTCGGGAATACTTCCAGAAAAAGGTAGCACAACGCTTTGTACCAAAGGATAGGACTTACTCCACGTTCATCCCCGATTCGTTCATTAGGATGCCCTTCAAAGAGTTTTATCTGAAAACGGGCGTAGACTTAGTGATTACCGGGGTAAATACGACCAAAAAGCAACCGGGCATCTTCTCCAAGGACGTCACACCTCATTTTCCGGTAGCCGAGGCAGTGGGTATTTCTATGAGTTTACCCCTATTATTCAAACCCGTGGCGGTCAACGCCCGAGTACCGACTAGCGAGACTATCACCTCCACCAGGGCCTACGAAGGGGATTGGGTAGATGGCGGGGTGCTCAATAATTTCCCTCTGCATGCCTTCGATCTACTAGGCCCACAGGTATCAGATAAGTATCCGGAATTGCGCCCCTTGCACCCCCAAATGCTCGGGCTACGGTTAACCGAACCTGTGCCAAAAAAAGTAAAGTCAGAGAGTCTATTCGGCCCCCTACTCGCATATGTGGGTGACCTCTTTGGCACCTTCATGCATGGTTCTGAGGAAGGGCAGATTCGTAATCGGTCGGAAGCACTACAGACCATTAACCTGGATACGGGTACCTTAGGTACCACTGATTTTGCTCCTGATCCCGCGGTAGCGGCTCAACAGCAGCGGATGGCTGAGAAAACCGTGCTTGCCTATTTCAAAGACGCTTAGATCATAGCGGCCCATGGCTTAGTTACTCATGGGCAGCAATGCATCATTTTCTATATTTGAGAACAAGGCAGCAGAAAAGGGGAACACGCTTCGTCAACCATAGCCTGGCGAAGGTTGAAAGGGCACGGAGTAGGCTCAGAGTAAGCAGAGATTTATATAAGGATCTTGTAACCCAAGTTTAGTCCTGGACACGATCTTAATCATGAAACCAAATTATCTGCACATCTTGGTATTTCCTTAAGGCTGGATCCGGCAATACAATTGCCGAAAGAAGATGACGACCGCATTTGGAAATGCGGCCGAGCGTGGGCTGGGTTTCCAAATGGACAATAGGTTTGCAGACACTACCGAGGTCCTTCGCTGTCGCTCAGGATGACCTTTAGGGATGGATTTCAGTTGGTTGCAGCGACGTACCGCTTGTTGGGATTATCTAACCCAAAGACGCAATACATAGCAAGTCGCCTAGCGACGACAGATTGTAGCCCCCGGATTCATCCGGGGGGTATCGCGATCATGCAAATCGGTCTCGCTTAGTGAACCCAAAAGGGAAAAAGAGCCAGAAAGAGCGACCTATAGCCTAAAAGCCAGAACAAAGTAGAATCTCAAAACAGCTTATTATACCGCTTACGGTCGGTAAGGCTGTAGCGCCTCCGGAGCCAAACGGAATCCCGTAATAAACCCATTTCGGCGGTGATGGAAGGGAAGAAAGTCCCCCCGGTAGGAGTAATAATGGCCTGTACGTCCAACCCTAGCGAGAAGAAATGCGCGGGCACAAACTTCACCCCCACTTTGGCACTCAAGGAAGGTAAAAGGAAGGACTCTGTAAGGGTAGCGCAGAAGGCAGGGTTTTGGGCCCTTTCGGCAGGCGTACAAGGTACGGCCCCTGGCAAGTAGCGGGTACCCCATATAGCTCCCAACCCACCGTGGGCATGGAACCGCAGCAGGTATTCTCCCCAGGACCTACCTCCCATCACATCTACCTGATGGTACACCTCCGGTGAGGCCATGGGCGCCAAAGGGACAAAGGGAGGAAAGCGATCGCTGATATACTGCGCCGAAAAAGAATACCGGGGTACGGGTCGCACCCATAGCGCTAGCCCTTGCAAGTTGGTCCGGTTATCCAGAGCCAAATTCCCTATACTATGCTTATAGGCCAGCCCAAACTGAGGCCAAAGGGTCTGACTATGAGCGGAATAACTAAAACTGTGTAACAGGAGGACAAGCGCTACCAGGCCAACAGGTTTAGAGTAGGTAGCCGAAGAAAATAACGGTTTGAGGCTAAGCATACAGCTGGAGTTTTCTTTAAGATACCAAGTTTTTGACTTGGAAGGAAGAAAACCTACTTCCTGCTACCCCAACTAGGGAAAGAAAGACCTGCATGTGCTACCCAAAGGGGGAATAGAGGCTGGGCAACTCAAGGCCCATTCAGCCCCTTTGAAAAGGGTGGCCCCAATCGAAAATTGAGGCCATTTGGATTGCATCAGCCTTTCCCCTGGGGACGGATGGTGCCGTACTCTATGCCCGTAACTGGATCAGTATAGGTGCCCCCTTGAATTAGGGCCTTTTCACTGCTGGCAAGAGGGTGGAAGATACTAGTGAGCTTCATCATAATACTTGGTCATTTTAAGATTCCAATAAAACTACCTTGTATTCCATAGACCACCATGAAGATCCACTGGTTTGGGCTAGGCGTACCCACTTTCCAGGTTACGCCATCTCAGGGCATGACCCCAATGTAGTTAAGTTTAGAAAAGCTGGATCGCACCGAAGTGTCGGACCATTCTGAATGCGATCTGTTCTTTGTTGGGCATGCTCCGGCATCCCGGTTGTATTGCCCTCTCTTACAGCAATTGCGCACCGGGGTGCCGGACCATTCAAATGCGCATAGAAGATGCGGTCTGGTTCGACACTTCGACAATGCAATTGCGACCGAGCACGGCTTAACTTAATGACATTGGACCTAATCCATAAAAAAGGCACACCCCAGGGGCATGCCTCTAAATATCTTATACGTCAGGAGGTATTACATTTCCTCGTCGCCTTCACCTGCATGGTCAGCCATCATAACCTCATGATCGGCTTGCATTTTCTCATGGTCAGCCAAAAGCTGATCATGCTCGCTCTTCATCTGCTCATGCTGGGCTTTCATTTTCCCGTGCTGCTCAGTCAGCTCCTCTTCTGTGATGTCGCCGGCAGCATGCTTGTTTTCAAGCGCTTTGTGCTCAGCAACCAAGGCCGCATGACTATCCATAATCTCTTTATGCTGAGCCATCAGCGCATCATGGTCTGCTTCCATGGCAGCGTGCGCCTCATCTTCCTCACCCGCTACGGCGGCATGGTTGGCCACCATAGTAGCATGAACTGCTTCCAAGTCAGCATGTGATTTTTCCATGGCTTCGTGCTCGCTCACCATAGTAGCATGATCCGCCACAGCAGCTTTGTGCGCTTCACTCTCCGCAGGGTTACCCCCGGTACAAGCAGCGGCAAATGCCAACAGACCTGCAATTACAATTACTCTAGTTTTGGTATACATATTAACACTCTTTAGTTTGACGTGAAAATTGGTTTCTGTCATACCAAAATTAGTTAACACCACACCACTTAACCAAAGGGTTAACAACTATTCACCGGGCCAATGCATCAATAATCCTCCTCTTATCTCTATAATTCAACACTTTACATAAAATAGTTAGCCCAATATCCCAGCCCAGATTCGCACTCAAATTGAGCCTGACCTTTAGACAATTACTTCAAATTTCTTGGCATTTTTAAGTACCTAAAATGCACCCCACTCCGCGGAAAACCCTGGAGACCTACCAAGGCCTACCGCCCCAATATGGCAAGCGGTTAGAGGGTACCTGACGGATGAAAGAACCCGTCAGGTAGTTGCCCAGGCAACCCACCCAAAGGTGGATCAGCCCCAGGCAAGACTCAGGATTAGTCTACTATTGATTGGAGGAAGTTACAATAGCCGAGGCGAGGTTACTGAAATCCCAATTGGAATTATGCCGATTGTACAGGCCAAACATCCCTCCATCGTCCCAAACTACGGTTAAAAAATCTCGCTTGGCAGCCTCGCTCGCATAAAAGCGTGCATACTCCAGCCGAGAATCGATGGGGTTGGATTCTACCGTACCCCATTCGCCCAGAATAACGGGCCGCTGTTCCTCTACAATCCACTTCTCCCGAATCCGCTCAAACTCATTGATCAGGTCCTGCTTATCCTGTTCAGAACCCCAAGGTATGGCCCCTTCTCCGGCAAACGGCCAAGGGAAATAGGTATGTAGAGAGATGATGGTTTTGGGGTCGTCATTAGGAATCACCAGGTCATCCATAGCAGCCTCCACGGTGCTGGCCGCCCAAGTGGTGATCATAATATGACGAAGCGAGTTGTTGCCCCCGGTGGCGCGGATAGCATCTACTGCGGCCTTATGAAAATCGTTGATAAAACCACGTCCCTCCGGGGTACCTCCAGACCATTCTTCGGGAATCCCTTCGATTCGAGGCTCGTTCAGTGACTCAAAAATCAGCGAGTCATTATACTCTATGAAGTGATTCGCTACCTGGGTCCACAGGCTCGCCAGTCTCTCCTTGGCATGTTCTGCTTCTTCCGCGCTGGGTACCACCCAATCGTTATCATGGTGCACATTGATGATCACGTGCATCTGGTTTTGGAAGGCGTAATCGACTACGGCCTTCACTTGGCTCAAATACCCGGATTCTACCGTGAAGGGAGAAGTCTCTCGCATGTTGAAGCCCCAAGTGATGGGGATCCGCAGCGTGGTAAAGCCCATGGCCTTCACTGCGTTGATCAGCGACAAGGAAGGAAGGGGGTTACCCCAAAGGGTTTTGTCACGGGAGGTGACGTCGAAACTGTTACCTAGGTTCCAGCCTACGCCCATCTCAGCTACCAGATCAAAGGAGCTAATATCCCGGGCTTCGCCGATTCCCAAACCCAGCGTGGGGCTCGGTGGGGGTTCATCTCCTCCAGGCTCCATAGGCTCTTCGGGATCACAAGAGCCAAGGAAGAGGAACAGGGTAAGCAAACAAACGCTAGCAAGTAAACCTTGCTGTTTAACTGTAGTAATGCTGTAGTTGTATTTCATGGTGGACACAAAATATTAAAAATCCAGTAGATTTCTAATAGGCTCCACCTAAGTGTTTTTTGACCGACAACACGCAAAAAAGCGATAAAATCAAGGCCTGCACTCGATTGCGGACCTCAGTCCGCGTGCTACTCATCTAGGAAAAATCCTGTTAGCATCTGATCATGTGACGGAGAGGATCAGAAGTTCTACTGCAGATAATGCACCTTTTTATCCAAGGTCAGGATGCAAATGGGTGTGGTACCATCGCTCAAGTAGTACACCACTAGCCTGCTATCCTTGGTAACGGCTTCGTATAGGTCAGGCGGTACCCTCAGCATGCCTGATGGGAAAACGAGCTGGCAGGTTCGGTTCCGCCCGTTGGTAGCGGTACTCCGCTTGTCCTTCACCAATTCCGTCTTCCCTTGCTTGGTACCCGCCTTCCGATTGGCTTGCATCCGTCGCCAGTCCTTACTCAACCGAAAAGCCTGAGTGATTAGGATAATCCAAAAGGGTAGCGAAAAGAGATAGAGGATGTATAAACCTGAGCTGAACAGGGATACCATGAAAAAGACAGCCACAGCCACCCAGCCAAATCTTCCCCTTAGCTTGCTATTCCATTGGATTTTTATGGCCCGCAAGTCCTCCTCGGTTAGGGGTTCGGGGGTCAACACCGTGTTCAGAAATTCCTGATTTACTTCACGCTTTTCTTCCGCTACTACAGCATCATTTTCGGTCTGAGAGAGGGAAAAATTGAGCACTAGCTTGGATTTTGGGGCTTGCTCCAGCAGTACCTCCTGGCCCACCTTGGCTTGCTGGTAGGCCTTCAGACCTACCTTATACTTATAGCCCTCTATGAATAGTGAATAGGTGCGGCTGGTTTTGGAGGTGGACCTCTTACCACCAGAACTGGACCTGGATATATCCAGATGTTTGTCGGTAACCACACCGGATACTTTCAGTTTCTCTCCTCGTTGCAGGTCCAAAGCAAACCGGCTGACCGCATACCCGATAATGCCCAGGAAAAACAGGCCGAACCCACCAAATACGTAAAGGGTGACATCGGAGTCCGATAGCGAAGTAATAAACCCACTTCCGAAGGAGTTGCCCACTACCGCAAACATGATAAAGGCAAAAACCGGAAATAGCAGCACCGGGAAAAGATGCTGTCTTATTAGTTTTCGGTCTTCCGGTTCTAGGTGTACACGTTCTACCATAGGAGAATAAGTTAGGCTAGGAAACAGCTCTTCTTAATCACCCATGGTAGCAATTTTTCTCCGAATCTTTACCTCCAAACCCGCAAGAAGTAGGACCTATACCTCCTCCTACCCTCTTTTTGTGATTCCTTTACAAGTTCCACAGCAAGTCTCGTGTAGAAAACTCATTCTTTCGGTTTCCAGCCTGGAGGCTTCATCAGGTAGTTCCAGGCTTGTTTCCAGGTCTTCGCCTTACGCACGTCTTTAATGATATTGGCGTATTCCACGGTATGTACTTTCACAGGATTAATGGTATTGATGGGCGTGGTCAAGCCATAATTGGGGCGGTGTATTTCCTCCTGATAGGTACCGAACATGCGATCCCAAATAGAGAACACCGCTCCGAAATTTTTATCGAGATAGAGGGCATCAGAACCGTGATGCACCCGGTGCTGTGAGGGGGTCATGAACACCTTTTCGAACCAACCCAGCTTGCCAATGATCTCCGTATGAAGCCAGAACTGATACATCAGTACCAGTAGCAAGCAAAACAGTACGATATAGGGATTGAAACCGATGAGAATAAGCGGTAGATAGAACACCCAAGTCACAAAACTATCGATAAAGGATACCCGCATGGCGGTGGTATAGTTATAAATAGGCGAGCTATGGTGGATACTATGGTAGGACCAAAGGAACCGGACTTTATGCTCAATGACATGTTCCCAATAGTAGATAAAGTCTAACAGTACAAAGCACAGGAGGGTGGTCCAACCGTTGACCGGGATTTCCCAGGGAATCCAAGTACCCACATACAGAAAAGCCCCTACGAATACGAGGGTGCTGGTTTTCTCCATGAGCTGGGCTACCAGAAAGACCGAAAAGCTGGCCCACATTTCGCCCAACCTTTTCCGGTTAATTTTCTTTTTGTACACCTCTACAAAGAACTCCACTATGCCTAAGCCAATCGAGAAAATAAGGAGGCCATAGATCATCAGGCCTATGTTGTCCTCCATGGTCTGTACTACTTCATTCATGCTGAATTTCAATTTTGTATGAATAGCCCATCATGAACGCTCATGATGCACTCCCAAAACTAGAAGTAGGCCCTGAGGAGGATGTGTCCTTTTTGGACAACCTAAGCAAGGGGAATATATATCTCGGTGATGAGTTCGCTTGCGGGCAAAGGCTCCCCAAAATTGGGGTAGAATTCCAATATGGGAAGGTCCGATAGCTCCAGGCCTACATCTACCATCCAAAAGCAGAAAATCTGCTGATAGTAGTCGATACCACTTTGGTGGTCTCCTTGATGGGTGAACTTGGCGTACTTCTGCCGCTTGTGAGTCCTTACTCTAAACCTACCGCCGGGCTCAAACCCCAAGGGTTCCATCAGCAGCAGGGCATGCCGGTAGCGGGAGTGGATATGATCACTGATCTCCGCATCGTCAATGATCTCCGTCATAAAAATGGATTGCTCGGTGATCAGACGCTTCTCGGTAGCATATTGATACAGCAGGTGCCATTGCTTCTCCCAGGCACCCATGTCCTGATAGTCCTCCTGAAACTCGAGGAATAGGTAATCAAACTCCGGCAAAAACTCAATTTCGAAGGCTAGCTTTTCGCGCTTCTCATCCCCATCAGGTAGCAAACGCTTTTGGCTTTCTTCTAGAATAGCCAGCGTACTGGCCCTAAACTCCTTGGGAGAGGCGTGATACCTTTTCTTAAAGGCTTTGCTGAAGGCGGCCCGATCTTCAAACCCTACTTCGTAGGCTATTTGCGAAACCCCCATGCTGGAGTACTTCAGATATTGTGCTGCCTTTTCCAGCCGAAGCCGCTTAATGTATTTCCCGATGGTTTCCTGATGGATGGCTTCAAAAATCCGGTTGATATTGCGGTAAGAATAATGACATATTTCCTCCACGGTCTCCATCTTGATGTCATCCTTCAGATGATCATCAATGTAGGTCAGGAGCTTTTTGTACCTCTCCAATTGTGGGTTGTCGCTCATGGAGTAGCTAGGGCAGATCTTCTAGGAAGGTAGGCACTAAAGGTAATTTTCGTTGCCTTCACAGTGGGCTTTTTCCTAACCTTCTGGTGACAAAAGAATTCTGTAAGAGCGCCCCTAGGATGAATTGGGTAATTAACTGAAAATAAACCCCTTAGGAGATTAGGGGTCCGACCGCGCCGCGTAGGCCGCTATTTACATTGTGAAGATAGCGGTCGGTCCCCTGCAAGGCTCATCCCCTCGAGTTATAGGACACGCGCGGCATCATATCTACCAAGGTTTGGCATGTAGAAGGGCTTGAGCCTTAAGCCCCGGGTTGGGGTGCTAGCGGAAACGCAAACCGAGTCTTACCCAAATCAAAGGTTAACTCTATGGGGATGAAATCTGCCTGAGTTTCTTCGGACACGGAGTTACCGCTACCGTAGTTCTTTTGGTACTCATGCGAAGACCCCACATTCACCATCACGCGCAAGCGAGACCCTGCAGCAATTTTCCGGCCCATCCAAAAGCTATCCTTGAGGATAAAGGTGACTGGCTCCCCGGGAGTCAATAGCTGCCGCGTGGTATTATCGGCTACATAGCTAAGGCGCTCGCGGTCTAGGCTCAAACGGATCACCTGATTGTCGGTGGTTACTTCATACCAGGTCACTATCAAATCCGCGTCTTTCACGTTGGGGGTCAGGGTAACCTGCGCCACTGGGGCCCCGGAGAATACATAGTCTTGAGCGAGGGGTTCTGATTCCCACACCAAGCCGTCTTGCAAAGCCGTTGGCAAAAAGGCCGTATCTGCGTACAGGGTGGAGGCAAAACTATCGTCATCAAAATCATTAGGGGCAAAAGTCTCTCTTAGCACCACCGTACCTGCCCCCTGCTGGTAGGCCAAACTACCCAAGGTACCCACCTCCTGTGGCTGTGGAAACACCGTAAGGCTATCCTGCATCACCGAAGTGTTGGGCAAGTGTTGCCAGCCCTCGTCCATTACGTACAAGTTTACCCGGTCCTTGAGCAAGCTAGGTTTTGGGCCATCTCGCATGATGTAGTCAAACCACTGATAAGCCAAGTCGGGAACATCCACCGAGCCCTCTGCGGGCAGGTGCAGCCCGGCCACAGATCGTGACTGGCTATAGGCGGCACCTCCGTGAGTCCAGGGCCCCATCACGAGATGGTGGTTCTTTACCGCCTCCGCATTGCCGTAGGCCTGGTGCATGCGGTAGTAGTGTAGCGCACCCAGCTGATCGTCATCATAGTATCCTGTAACACTCAGGATGGGAATATCTATGGCCGCAAAATCTTCGGGAGAAGATACGGTCATATCCTGCCAATAGGCATCGAACCCGGGGTGATCTAGCCAGCGCTGAAAGATGGGATTCGCTTTCCCTTCCAGCACATCCAATTCGCGAAAGCTGCTGCCCTGCTCATAGTGGACGCCGTACAAATCCGTCCAATAGTCCCAGGTGGTGAATTTTTTCAGATCCGTATAGGGGTCATTCGTCACAAACTGAATCCATTGCAGCATGTAGTACATGAACACATTGTTTTGCATGGGATAATCGATCCCAATACCCACCGATACCATCGGCACGATGGTTTTCAGGGCCGGATGTGGATTTTTGAGCGAAGCCCACTGGGTAAAGCCCAAATAAGAGCCCCCCATCATGCCCACCTGTCCGTCACTCCAAGGCTGCTTGCTCACCCAGTCAATCACATGGTAGTTATCCTCCGCATCGTCCTCAAAAGGAACAAAGGTGCCATCACCACCGCCCATGCCGCGGTTATACACCATCACGGCCGCAAAACCTTTGGCGGCCGCCATTTGTAGGTAGTTCAGGTCACGGCCCGAATCCGGGTAACAGTTGATCACCAACACCGTGGGCACCGGGCCGTCCAGGGTCTTAGGAAAAACGGATAATCCCGCCAACTGCGTACCATCAGGCAGAGGAACCCGCACGTTCTTGTCTATGGTATAATCAGCATTTTTCGCCTGCTCAGCCAAGGCCTCACCCTGGGGTAGCAGCTGCTCATATACCTTATGGTCAGCATACGCAGCTAGCAGGGCATCCACTTCAGATCCTTTCAGACTATCCGCAGACACCTTTGCCGCGGTGCGGAGGGCCTCAGCCAGCTTCTCAGCATAGGTATCCAAATTGCGATCTTGGAAGTAGCCATACATGTACCACTGAGGAATAGGCGCCAGGGCATCTTTTACTTCCTGAAAGGCCCCTGGCAACAATTCAGCAGGATCCAATCCCGTTTTGGAGGCTTCTTGCATCATCTGAGCGTATACGCGTACGTGCTCAGACATTCCCTCTGCGCCGGGGCGGTGGTAAAATTTACCATAGGCTTTTTGGTAGGCATCCAAGGACTGGATGGCTTCCGCATAGTCATCAGCTCCTACGGCTACCTGAAAGTACTTCTGAAAGAACCCCACCGGGGCTAGCAGAGAATCCTTCCCAAAGTCAACCGACTTTTGATACTGGGCCAGGCGTGCTTCGGCTAGTGCCTGTACAGCGGCTTCGTTGCTCGAAACCTCAACGGTATCCAGGGTAGGCTTAGGGAGGGAATAGGCCTCAAATTCAGCCAGAGTGAGTTTGGGCTCTTCCGGTGTGGAAGTACCACAACTCACTACAATAGCGGCAAGAAACAGAATAAGGATGCGCTTCATAGGGTGTGTTTTGTGAGCGCGAATAAATAGGATAGTCCTTTTGATTCAAATCCGTTCGAAGGAATTGGCAATCGGGTTTCTACGCTGTAAACACCCCCGAAAACCTGAATTCGGAATATGAATTGAGCGTATCCCAAACCGTCGCCCGCTATTGCGGCTTTGGGCTTGGGTCGCGCTGGGCGGCAACCCGCTTTCGGCACTCGCCTGCCCCACCAATGGCCCTTCGGGCCGCCATTTCGGGCTCAAATAAAGCGGGGCCGCCCAGGCCTCTATCGCTTACGCAGGAGCTTTAACGTACTGATTACTAACGCATTAATCATGTACCTCAACCCCAATTCAGGTCATAAAAAGCAACTGGAAGGAAACCAACCTCAACTATGGAAGCCCAGTCCTTGTGGTCGTTCGGGATTTCGGTGTCTAGCACCTAAAGGTGCCTGCACAACCCGACCTAGGCTGCCCCGCCTTCTCGGCTAGTTGGACTGCGTAGGTTGTCGGCGGCCGGCATTCCGGTGACGGGCTCATCGCCCTGGGCGGCACCCCGCTAAAACACCGAAAGTCGGACCTCGACAACGGCGAGCGAAATTTAGTCCCCTGCGGGGACGAAAAACAGTAACCTAGTACGTGAGTACTAGGCCCATTAGCCCCTAACCCCAGGAAGTCTACGGAGTGGACGACAGAATAGCCGCCATGCATTTCCTGGCAAGTGCCGCCCTCTCCGAGGGCTTATTCTTTTTTGGGGAGAGGTAACCTCCTCCGGAGTCACCTCCGGAGTTACAGTATTTCGTTCCCTACCGGGAACTACAGGAGATGGCGAAGCCTAACGTTTACAAACTTCTCAAGTACTGGACCAACAAATCCACCCCTTCTTTATCTATCACCGTGGTGCCTAAATAGGGCATTTCGCCCTCCTGAATCACGCGGATGATCTCGTCCTTTTTGTTGACGATTCGGCTATCGCCTAAGGAGGTTTCAAAACGCAGGTCAAAATTCCGATCGGCAGATTTGGACCAAGCGGCAGGGTTATGGCAATGCGCACAATTCATATCCAAATAGGCCCTCCCCCTTGCTGATAAGGCCAAAGCTTCATTCTTGTAATCAGGAATTTCTTCCACTTGAGCCACATCAAAGTCATTCATCAACCCTACATACTGTAAATGAGCAAGCTGATTGGTGGTGAAATTATCCCGGGTTACCTCAATGTTGAGGTTCCTTAATGAAGGGCCAATGGGAAATACCTCGGCGTTTTGCTGATGGCAAGCCACACACTCATTTTGGTCAGGAAAATGATAGTCAATCACTTGATCCGTTCCAGAAGCATCCGTCCAGCGTACCTGCTTATCAAAACCGTTGAGTGTCAGGGTAGCCTCTGTTTGGGCGTCGTTCCAGATGTAGGTAGCCACGTTCCAAAGCCCCTCTTTCTTAATGAGCAACCGGGTCTCAATCACCTGTTTGCCCAGCGATTCATCACGCTCATCGTGGAAGTAATAAAACGTTTTGACCAGAATAGTGCCTTCTGGGAAAATGGGGATTCCGTTTCCGTTTTCCAGGATCTGAGTACCCACAGGAAGCTTCACCAGTCTTTGTTTTTCGGAATAATTGGAGAATAGAGGGGAATTCAATTCCAACAGATGGTAATCGTTGGTAGGTACCAAGTCCTGCAGCTCACCCTGATAGATATCATAGGCCGTAAGGTTCTCCGCAAACTGTTCCGTCATGGGTACAGGAATCAAATGTTCCTCCTCGGAACAAGACGTAAGCAGCAAACCACCAAAGGCAGCAAAGAGTAGGGAGCAGGCAAAGGGTAAGCGAGACATGAGTAGTATTCTTTTGATCCTAATACAACCCAAGTGGTTCGCAC
>JBCBHI010000014.1:0-17381 GCA_038525885.1 Bacteroidota bacterium | reverse complement strand
TGGAAGAGGTAGAAATTGATTTTAATGGGCCAAGAAAATTTTATCATAGCCCAGATGTAGAAGCCCTGAATCATCATTTCATAAACTACATTAACTATGGCGGTTTCCCAGAAATTGCCCTAAACACAAAGAAGGTCGATAATCCTGAACAGGTGATTCAAAAAGACATCACTGAGAAGGTCATCATGAAGGACTTGCCAGGTCTCTTTGGGATAGAAAACATACTTGAACTTCAACAATTCTTCAATGTTTTATCCTACAGAACAAGCGAGATTTTGAACTACCGGAATGTTTCACAAGAGACTAAGACCGACCACAAAACAGTGAAACGATACATTGAATATCTGGAATCCGCATTCTTGATCAAGGTACTCCATCGAGTAGATGTCACTGCTGAACGATTCAAAAACATCACTCAATTCAAGGTGTATCTCACCAATCCTAGTTTATTCACCGGTCTCTTCGGAAAAGTGTCGGAGGAGGATGACCGATTCCCTCACTTGGTGGAAACAGCCGTATTCGCCCAATATCTACACCGGGAACACAATTTTTTACGCTATGCTAATTGGAAACGAAACGGGCGCGAGGGAGAAGTAGATCTCGTGGAATTAAGCCCGACTTTTCAAAAAGTGCGTTGGGCTTTAGAGGTAAAATGGTCTGACACCGCCAAGACTGATAAGCTTACCTTTTTCATGCATAAAAATGGCATTGAAAAAGGCGTAATCACGAGTAAAACGAAATTTAAGGATACCAGCAATCTCTTAACTGTACCCAACAGCGTATATGCTTATGTGGTAGGCAAAAATGCATTGAGCAAAGTCTAAATGGCTACTTGGGACAGTCAGTTCAAACATGAATTCTATTACTTATTAATTTTTGACTGACATGCCCTAAATTCTCTAGCGGGTAGTTACCCCCAAAAATACTGCACCCCTAATTCACTGATAATCAGACAGAAAAGACAGTGTGTGCAGATTATGGGATTACTATGCTAAATATTGCACATGGGGGTAATTCTGCAATAGGAATTATTACTTGGTGGTCAACCGATTTGGCACTAGTAGCGATGCTTCTTCAATGACTTTTTCTAATAAACCCGGTGCACTGCCAAGCCCCACGGCAAGGAGCTTAGGCCCAGTGGTGATTGCACCCATATTTTTACACACTTCCACCCTTTAGCTTATCAGCTCGGTAGGATAACTTTCGCCAAATAGTTTCAAGCGGCCCTTGTTTGAAACGGCTAAGCCACACACGGCTAAAGGCCCACTGTGCAGTCAATACCCCGATGGCAAACAATGGTAAATAGACAAAGGGAACTACCGCCATGAGGGCCAGTCCATAGCCAAAGAACAATAGAACAGCCGTTACATTCTGGAAGATGTAGTTCGTCAAGGCCATCCGGCCTAGAATAGCCAGGTTTCGGAACCACCAACCCGCCCGGCCTGAAGCCCAAACGGAAAGTAGCCACATGGCAATACCCAAAGCCAAACTGGGGGAGCCTACATGGTAAACCAAGGCCTGCATCAAGCCTATTTCTGACAGCTCCCATGGGGTTCCCATAACCCGTTTGGTAATGGCATAAGCTAAGGAAAACACTAAGCCAACTATGCCAAGAATAACAGCGCTTTTGGGCACCGAAATATCCCGATGGCGGATCCGGGGTAGCCAAACTCTAGCCACTAGCATCCCAATCAAGAATAAACCCAGCACTTGAAAATACCGCCCAGAAAGAAGATAGCTCATAGCCCTGGGTATGGCGTACAGGATGTTGACCAACATTACCTCTCTGGCAGATACAGAGGTGCGCATTTCCAATAGCGAACGATCTGCCAATCCCCAGTCCGATTGTAGCCCTTGTGAAATACGGCGCATAGAACCCCAGAAGGGTGCTTCCGGGGTCAGATAGATAAGTCCGTGGATGAATAGCGGAATCACGAGCAGCAACCCCACCCACCGTAGTAATGTCCGGTTAGAAAGCGGAAGAAATAAGGGCAACAGCATACCCAGTAGGCTATAAAGAGTAAGAATATCTCCGTTCCAAACAAAATACATATGGCACAAACCTATGACACATAGCACCAGCATTCTCCGAAACCAAAAGGCGGTGAATTTGGCTCCTGAATTGCGAAAACGTTCTGCCTGTAGGGCAAAACCCACTCCGAAAAGGATGGAGAATATGCCGTAGAATTTACCCTCTACAAACCAATCGATGAAAAACAAGACCCCCCGGTCTCCAAAAGGTAGCCCAATGACTTCCTCTGAAGTGAGGGTGTTATAGCCCATAAAACTGTATAGGTTGGCCAGCAGTATGCCAAACAGAGCAAATCCGCGCAAGGCATCCAGCACCTCTAGTCTCTCCTGCCCCGTAGTAGGCTGAATGCTAGTCATGGGCTATTACTTTAAGGTAAGCTCCACAATCACCGGATTGTGGTCAGAAACCTTTTCGTCTGTCACCAAAATTCGGGTCTTAATCCCATCCCGCGCAGTTAACCCTGGCGAAACCAGAATATGGTCTATCTGCTCCGGCTCACCCCGGTAGTTGTAGGTCCATCGCACCTCGGTAGACTCAAAATACTGCGTGTGGCCCGTCTGGATGAGCTCTTCGTACACATCATCAAAGCCTCTAATCCGGTAGATCGATTCGGTTCCTTTCTCTGAGTTTAAATCGCCAGCCACTATCACCTGCCTGCCCAGGTTCAGTTGCCCGATGATAGCCCGCCGGGCTATATTGGCCTGAGCCAATCTTTTAGCATCGCTGTCGTATCCTCCCCGTTCACTTTTTAGGTGTAAAACAAACAAGTCAATCTCCTTCTCCTCTACCACTACGGTTACCTTCATCCCCTTACTTATCCCCGTTTCTCCTTCCGAGTCCCCATCGGTTTCTTCCAGGTACAAGGCCCTGCCGGGTATCTGAGGCCATACCTCCTTGAGCGGATATTTGGATAAAACCGCTACGTGCTGCCCGGTAAACGGATCGGTACAGTCACACACAGACCAGTGGTCATAGGTAACTCCCAATTGGCCTAGCTCCGATAGCAGCACCTCAAGATCCTCGGCTCCTCCTACCTCGGTCAGCGTTACAACGTCCGCGTTCATCTGCTTAATCATAGAAGCAACGTTCGCAGAGGCCTCCTTGAGTTTGGCAGCTCGGTTAGCCTCCACTTCCCAATATTGTTGCTCTTCTTCCGAAGCATTCTTCATGTCAAAAGGCAGCCCAAACTTGAGATGCACCCGGGATTTATTGAGGAATTCAGCATTGAAGGTGGCTACCGTAAGGTCTTGGGAAAGCGCTGTAAAAACAGGAAGGAAAAACAGCCAAAGGACTGGGAATATGCGTCTCATAGCCACAGGGTATGGTGGGGTTAAACATCTTAATGTGAGCAAGGATTTCTTGCCCATGGAAGGTAGGTGAATTCCATCAGCATATGCAACATTGTTGCATTTCTGAAAATTTTATTTCTGGTTTGCAGTCAGTTAAACTACCCAAACCTACCAGTACATGGTTGCGGAATGGGTTGGACTAATAGACAACTGTATTACCCGATTCTTTTACACCAGATACTTCAAGATGAAGCTCAAAATGAGCATCAAGCGGATTTAATAGCGAAAACGGTGAACCCTTGTCTCTCATAACATCCTCCTAAACTGCATATGAAATCCAATCGATACCAAGCTTTGTTTCTTTTTGGGATTCTCCTCCTTTGCTCATCCTCCAAACACCCAATTAAGCTCACGGCCTCTCTTTTAGAGTATGATCCCGGGAGCAAAAGTATCAGCATAGAATGTCGGGTATTTATTGATGATTTTGAGAATACTTTAGGGTTAGAAAACTTTGATGCATCCAACATCTCCAAAAAACACCAATCCGATATTGAATACTACTTTCTTGAATTTTATCGGATATCTGTTAACGGTCAAGAGTTTACTCTTAATTACTCCAGTTCCGAAGCTTTAGAGGCTAATAACGTGCTCAACCTCAAGTTCTTAGTGAATGATGTATCCCTCCAAGAGGGCGACGAGCTAATCATTGAAAACAGTCTATTTTTCATGGAATTTGGGGAGAAACAGACCAACCGAATGATCATACGCTTTCCCCCGTTCATTCCAGAGGTTAATTACATAGCCACCATTGATAATCCATTGGTTTCATACAAATTATAAATCTCAATTTCATGGACGAATTCAGATCTTTTTTCGCTAGTGGATGGGAGCACATTGTTGATATTAACGCCTATGACCACCTGCTATTTGTCATGACGCTATGTGCTGCTTTTAAGCTTAGCCAGTGGCGACAAATACTTGTGATTATTACTGCCTTTACCATCGGGCATAGCGGGACGCTTATTTTGAGTGCTCTGGACGTCATCCCGGCCAATTCTAAACTTATTGAAATCCTGATTCCTTTCACCATCATGATTACTGCGGTGGCCAACGTGGTGAATTATGAAAAGGAGGGCCGGTTTTCAGATACAAAAATCAAGTATGCTATCGCCTTAGTTTTTGGCCTCATCCACGGGCTAGCCTTTGCCAGCAATTTCAAGTTCATGCTATTTGGTGACAGCATACTTCTACCCTTGTTTTCCTTCAATGTGGGTATTGAAGTGGGGCAATTGTTTATCGTGCTGCTGTTTACAATCCTCCTGTGGTTCTACACCAAGGTATTGAAGGGAGAACATTCTAAATGGAACCTCTTTGTTTCTGGAGCAGGCTTCGGTATTGCGGCTACCATCTTTTTAGATGCCCTCAATGGGTAGATAAAAGCCTCTCCGCAGGAGGTTTATAGACAAATCTTTCGCTCTTTTGGATACCTATGGGCAGGTTATGAAACCTCCCGCTATCATTGCACTCTAGATTAAAACAAGAATCGCGTGGAAAAGGCAAAGATTGGGATCATCAATGTATCTGATAGGGCTAGCCGTGGAGAATATGAGGATTTGCCCGGGAAGGAGGTTCGGCGGCTTATGGACTTATGGCTGTCCACCCCCTGGGAGGCGGTATATGCTGTCATTCCTGATGAACAGCCTCTGCTGGAAAAGGAGATGAAACGGATGGCCGATGAGGAGTCCTGTGGCCTCATAGTTACTACTGGCGGTACGGGCCCTGCCGTACGGGATGTGACTCCGGAAGCCACCGAGGCCGTTTGCGAAAAGATGCTGCCAGGCTTTGGGGAGCAAATGCGACAAGTGAGTTTACAATATGTACCCACGGCTATCCTATCGCGCCAAACGGCCGGTATCCGGGGCAGCTCTCTGATTGTGAATCTGCCCGGCAAACCCAAGTCCATCAAAGAATGCCTGGAGGCGGTGTTTCCGGCCATTCCTTACTGTATCGACCTTATTGAAGGGCCCTATTTGGAGACCGTAGAAAGTGAAATGAAGGTATTCAGGCCAGGTCAGAAGAAGTGAACCTCCATAGAGGGTTCACTACTACCAGCCGTAATACCCCTTAGGGATCACTCCGTTCAGCCGCAAGTATACCACACACTGCCCCCGGTGATGCACTATGTGGCTCTCCAGAGCGTAGAGCAATCTCCAAACAGGAATGTTGTCTCCGGCAAATTCACAAATGGTTTGTAGCTGGTCCATGGACAACTCCTGAATGGACTGCCGGATAAAGGCATACATGTTCTTTATCTCCCCAAGCACCTGTTCTTTCGGCATCTGTACGGGGAGCTTTTTCTCCTTGTAAGGATTCTCGATACCGGTGCGGACCGCCAACTGCCCGCATGTAAATATGACACAGTGCCGCCACTGTTCCGAAAAGGTCATAGCCTCTTCGGTATACTGGAAAGTGTAAAAGTCTGGTGGCATCTGCTCCATACTGGTCAGGGTCATTTTTTCTGACCGTAGCCAGGCCGCCGTCAGCTCTTGTTTCAGTTTATCGGCAGCTTCCGGTTCCTCAGGCGCACAAGCTTGTGCTCCCACCAGGGGGATAATCCCTAATCCCCCTAATCTTCTAAGAAATTTTGAGCGTTTCATAAGATATCCAAGTTTGGCGGTGGCGCCGTTTACATCAATTGGTAAAACTCATTTCTCACCTGATCCTCCTCATACTTCCCTCCATATTCCAGGGTGGTGGTTCGGCTCGTCTTATCATTTACCCCTCGGGTAGAAACACAGAGGTGTTCCGCCTCTACCACTACTATAATATCCTCCGTTTGCAGGGCCTCTTTCAGTTCATTATAGATTTGTAGGGTCATCCGCTCTTGCACCTGTGGCCTCCGCCCATAGTATTCTACAACCCGGTTCAGTTTAGAAAGGCCAATCACCTTACCACTGGATATATACCCAATGTTTGCTTTGCCTACTATGGGCAAAAAATGGTGTTCGCAGGCCGAAGAGAAAGTAATGTCTTTCTCTACCAGCATTCTGTTGTACTGGTACTTATTATCAAAGATGGATAGCTTGGGCTTTTTAGCTGGATTCAAGCCCTGAAACATTTCCTTCACATACATTTTCGCTACCCGGTAGGGGGTTCCCTTCAAACTATCGTCTGTCAGGTCTAGCCCCAACTCCTCCATGATTCCCCCAAACAGCTTTTCAATGTTTTTAATCTTTTCCTCATCTCCCTTAGCAAATGCATCCTTTCTTAGAGGAGTTTCAACAGAGGTCATCAAGTGAGCATCTCCATTGAGTTCATATTGTTGCCGCTCTTCCAATTGTTCGTCTAAATTCTTCATAATTCGTCCCTTTCAAAGGTGGAAAACCGTATCTACTTTCTTTGTTTTTATAGCGCAGATGTCCCCCAATCCTCTCAACGTCAGCAAATTTAGGTCAAAACCACCTAAATGCAACAATGTTGCATGTGGCCCGTTAGCAACCTAGTTTTGTTCACTATACTTGAGAACATATGCTGAGAACCCAATCCTTATTTTTTGCCTACAATCCTGGCACCGAGTTCCGCTTTCCAGATATTGAATTGGATGCCGGAGAGAACCTTTTGGTATTGGGCGAATCGGGCATTGGAAAAACCACCCTGCTGCATCTAATGGCGGGGCTGCTGCCACCCAATGCGGGGAAAGTTGACCTAAACGGTACGGTACTTCATGAGCTCTCCGTCACCCAACTGGACCGTTTTCGGGGTGAAAACATCGGGCTGGTATATCAGCGCCCCCACTTCATTAAAGCCTTATCTCTGGAAGAAAACCTAGCCCTGGTACAGTACCTGGCCGGGAAGTCGCAGGACAAAAAACGTAGGCAGGAAGTTACGGATAGCCTGGGCATTGGGCATAAACTACGGGAGAAACCCCATAACCTGAGTCAGGGAGAGCAACAGCGCGCTGCCATTGCCCTGGCTGTCATCAATCGACCGCAGGTAATCCTGGCCGATGAACCCACGGCTAGTTTGGACAATAAAAACTGTACAAAAGTGGCGGACCTGTTTCAGGAGCAGGCGGCCGCTACCGGGGCCCGGCTAATCATCATCACCCATGATGAACGCCTTAAGCAGCAGTTTCAAAATACACTGACCCTATGAACATATTCCGTCTCAGCCTCCGCAATATGACCAGCCGACCGCTTAGCACTACCCTAAGCATTCTGTTGCTCACCTTAGGAGTCGGCTTAATCGCCCTGGTGCTGCAGGTCAACCGGCACATACAGGAGCAAATGCAGAACAATGTACGCGGTATAGATATGGTGGTAGGGGCCAAGGGCAGCCCTTTGCAGTTGATCCTGTCCGCAGTGTACCACATAGATAATCCTACCGGCAATATTCCCCTGCACGAAGCAGAAGAACTGGAACGCAATCCCATGGTAGCCTCTGGTATACCGCTATCGTATGGTGATAGTTATCAGGGGTACCGCATAGTAGGCACCAACCATGATTACCCAGCGCTGTATGAGGCCACCGTGGCCGAGGGCCGGCTATGGCAGCAGTCCTTTGAGGTGACTATAGGCGCTACGATGGCCGCAAACCTAGACCTACAGTTGGGAGATACCTTTGTGGGGGCTCATGGGTTAGTAGAGGGAGGGGAAACTCATGGAGACCACGCTTATCAGGTAGTGGGCATCCTGGATTATACCAATTCGGTACTGGACCAATTGATCCTCACGGCCACAGAAAGCGTTTGGGAGGTACATGCCCATGAAGAAGAAGGTGAGGAGGGTCATGAAGAGGATCACCATGATGAGCATGACGGGGAAGCGCATGAAGATGAGCATGAAGGTCATGAAGAAGACCATGCTGACCATGACGATGACCGTGAAATCACGGCCATGCTGGTTAAATTCAAGAATCCACTGGGCATCCTTCGGATACCTAGGATGGTAAATGAGGATACCTCTATGCAAGCTGCCATGCCCACCTACGAAATCAGCCGACTGTTTAGCCTCATGGGAGTGGGGATAGATACGCTGAGCATGATTGCTTTGGTGATTATGGCCGTATCCGGTTTAAGCGTTTTCATTAGCCTATATAATGCCCTGAAGGACCGACAATACGAAATGGCCCTCATGCGTACCTATGGGGCTTCTCGCTGGCAATTGGTCTGGTTAGTTATTCAGGAGGGGCTACTGCTTAGCCTTTCTGGTTTCATTTTAGGCATGCTCTTCAGCCGTATTGGCCTATGGCTGGTATCTGGGCTCATGCAATCAAGCTACCACTACCAATTTTCTGGTTGGATTTGGGTAACCGAAGAGGCTTATTTGTTAGTTGCTGCTTTAGGCATCGGGTTATTGGCATCTATATTGCCAGCCATACAGGTATTCCGAATCAACATTTCAAAAACACTTGCCCATGCGTAGTTTGCTCGTTCTTTGCCTGTTCTTTATTACTACCCAAGGGTGGGCACAAATTGAGATTACCTGGGAAACCCTCAGTGACGTTCGTTTCTCGCGAAAGTATTTTAAAGAAGTAGGGGGCTACATGTACTACCCCCACTTTGGCAGATCCGTGAAGGAACTGGAAGGAGAAGAGGTGTATATCAAAGGGTATATGCTTCCCATTGATCCCGAAGGGGATTTGTATGTACTCTCCCGCTCTCCTTTTGCTTCTTGCTTTTTCTGCGGTAGCAGTGGCCCGGAAACTATTGTGGAGCTATTACTAAAACCGGGCCATCCTGATTTTGAAATGGACCAGGTCATTACCATGCAGGGAAGGCTCAAACTCAACCAAGATGACATCGATTATTGTAATTACATCTTGGAAGACGCCGAAATGTACCTTCAACGCTGAGGTACCTCCACCACCTAGCTACTAAGCAGCCCATTTCATTGGGTGGGATATCCGCCGCGTTTATCCTTCCATCGATTCTATTTGGCTCAGTTTATTCATCTTCTCGATCAGGTCACCCTGAATGGCCACTACCGCGGGTTTAGGAATTCCGTCTGCATCAAAAGGCCAGGTACTCGTGGGCTGGGCAATGTCCCTTGTCTGTTCTCCAGGGTGCTGCACACTCAAAAACAGCGTTTTGCCATCCGGTGAAAACCAAGGACCCGTAAGCTCCGCATCGCGAGGGGCGGTCACTACCCGAATCACCTTTCCGGCCTCCTGACCATACCGGGGTATCACATACAGGCTATTGTTTTTGAAGGGCATATAGGGTCCATCCTCTTGGTTCATGGCGCTACCCGACATGTCGGTGGTAATCCATAAGTTGCCCGATAGGTCGAAGGCCAGATTGTCTGGACAGGAAAATCCAGTCTCCTCTCCGCCTGCCAGATAGGTAGAGGCTACAAAGGTGAGCGCATCAAACTTCCCGCCTGTTTCCTCCACCTTCAGAATAGAGCCGTGGTAGTCTCCTTTCGGCTTATTATTGGTCAAGGAGACCAAAACATTCCCCGTTATGGGATCAATCTCTATATCCTCCGGGCGGTTCAGCTCCGTAGCACCCAATAACTTGGCGGCCTCCCTTGTCCTTACCAGCACTTCCGTTTGGTCCTTAAACCGCTCTTGTAGCACCGGTTGGGTTGCCCAGTCCAAAGCCAGCCATTTTCCGTTCACCGTATCCGCTACATAGAGGGTTCCTTCCTTGAGCGAACCGGGTACGGAGGAAACAAACTTATATAAGTGCTCATCATTCTTGTCATCTCCGGAATAGGCTACCACACGTTTGTCTTCCAGCTCATATACCGTGCAGCATTCGTGGGCAAACCTGCCCAAGGCGATGTGCTTTTGGGCTGCCCCGTCTTTAGGATTCACCTCCACTACCCATCCATAGTGCTCGGGTGGGTAGGGATAAAAGGCTTCCCAACCGTAGTGGCTTGGTTCTTTGGAAGCCTCATTGTTTTCATCATACACCGTCTCTCCAAAACAATTATGGTAATTCTCCTCACAGGTAAGGAAGGTATTCCACGGAGTAATGCCCCCCGAACAGTTACTGTGGGTACCAAAAACGGTGGTTTTGCCCTCTATGGGGCTATCCCAATTCAATGATATGGGGGTCTGAGCCGTAAGCCTCCGGTTATGGGGGTCATTGGGTACTACCTTCCAGGTTCCCTCCTCTTGCCGGATCCGCACTATGCTCCCTCCTACTGCGTACATTTCCTGGTCTACTTGCTCTACCGTTCGGTGCTCAAGCGGATTATCATACTGACGGGCATTGAAATTGGAAACGAACAAGGGTTGCACATATTCATGATTCACCCACAGCAGTCCGTCCGTAGGATTCTCCTCATCCAGAGGAATAAAGCAGGTAAAATCATTGTTGAACCCAAACGTGTCTGTATCCGAAAGCGGATCTCCCCACTTGATGATCGTATGGTAATTCAACCCTTTGGCAAGTAGGAGATCATCTTGATCCGAAGGCATTAGGCCCTCTATCACCAGGGCTTTCAACCGCTTAAGCACCTCTTCTCCAGTCTTAGCGAAAGTACCCGAAGGGGTGCTGGTACTACCACAACTCACCAAGAAGGGAGGTACTACCGCCGCGCCTACCGTGGCTTTGCCTAGAAATGAGATGAATTTTCTTCTGCCGTACATATCAAGTTGTATTGAAGTGTTATCGTGTTAGATAAGACTGATCAGTGGAGGTGCTGCCCAAAAACTAGGGCTGTTGTAGAACTCTGGCCACTTCCAGGGGCCTGTCGGTGGCCAGAATGTTGGCCCCGTTTTGCAAGTATTTCAGGTACACCCGGTCGTCACCCTTCGCTGCAGCACTTTGGTCCAGGTTGCCCAGGGTACCCAGAATAGTCTTTATGCCCAACTCTTGTAGCTTTTGGTAATGATGGGCTTTGGGTTCACGAGTACCCACAAAACCCAGTAGGTTCTCTGAAGGTATACCGGATTGCAGGATTTGTTCCAAGGCACCATCGTCTCCTGCCGAAACCGAGATCAGCAGGCCCGGATTCAAGGCATAAACTTGTTTGGCATCTTCTATCCGGTAGGTGATGATGGCCGCATAGGAGGCTGCCTCGTGGCTTGCCACCGCCGCCAGCACCCTCTCCCAGGGTACCCCCCGTTTCACATCCAGAGTGAAAAGGGCTTTTCCCTTACCCCAAACCAGGGCTTCCTTCAGGGTAGGAATGACAAATGCGGTGGTATCCCCCTCATTGTCTACCAGGCGTAGCGCCCTTAGTTCCTCATACTGCCAATCCGATACCTTGCCGGCCCCGGTGGTGGTGCGGTCCAATGTTTGGTCATGCATCAGTACCAGCACACTATCCTGCGTCATAGCAATGTCGCATTCAATCACCGTGGAGGTATGGTCCACAATATTTTGAAACGTTTCGATAGCATTCTCTGGGTACCCAGGATAGGGCCCTCCGCGGTGAGCACTTACCAGAGGTTGGGGATCAGAAAGCCATTGGGCAAAGGTGGTGAAGCGGGCTTGGGCGGTGAGATCATTTTCTGCACCGGAACTTGTCTTCGTTGTACTATCCGTAGGTGCATGGCAACTCCATAGCAGCACTACCATGAGAAAAGGAAGGACTCCTTTTCTGGTACGTGGAATCAACATAGGTGATTGGAATTCAAAGCTTTTCGGTTGCAAATACGGTGGGGCCACCCTAAAATGCAACCTTGTTGCAGCTGCTAATGGTAATTCATGAATAGACAAGCTGGAAATAGTGGGCTAGTGGGTATCAAAGTACGTAATTGGGTAGTTGGGCTGTCTTTCATCTTCCTGGTGTTTCTGCCAGAATCATCCCTTAGTATATCCTCTACACGGTACCAAACTGGCTGGTCTGTGCTAGAACGGGTGCAGTACCTTTATGCCTGGTCAGACGAGTTTGAGATGGAAGTATTGGTGCCCAGCTTTCCGCCGTCTTTGGAAAAACTAGAGGGCTCTCTGTTTACCTTGTCCGGCTTCTATATCCCAGCAGAGTTGGGAGAGGAAAAAATCTTTCTTTCCAAAGAGCCCTATACCAGCTGTTTTTTCTGTGGTGGATCCGGCCCGGAAACCGTGGCGGAGGTGGAATTTGAAGGCGGCACTCCCTCAATAAATGTGGATGCACTGGTGGCAGTACGTGGCACCTTGCGCCTCAATACCGACGATTATTCCCGTCTGTTTTTCATCATTGAGGACGCCCAGCTTATAGATTAACCTTGCTTAGTGGGTAGGTGTTAGTTTACGCAAATCCAATCCCTACAGATGAGATCAGAATACACATCGCAAAACTGGTTTTTCTTGCGGTTAAATATTTTTCCCTCAATCGTAATTTGGGGTATCAAGAAGTTTCCCAGCCCTTGCTTCAACTCGGCAATTTTCTGATTTAGGTGGTAGGAAAGGAGTAGAAACCGTTGATCACAACGCTGCCATACCACTTCGGACTGTTCCTTCTGCTTGGCCATGCGATGGTAAAATGGGTTGAGGTCTGATAATTGAGAATAGTCCTGCCTTTCTATGGCATCCCGAATAATAGAATTACAGCTAGACAGCACCAAGGTGATCCGCCTGATTTCCTTCGTCTGTATCCATTCGTACAGCTCCAAAAGCATTTCAGTATCAAATTCTACTGAGTTGCCTAGTGAGGTCCAGAAGTAATTTTCATCCTGGAAGGCCTCATTAATTACTGGCTCTAAGTGATCCGTTGGGCAAATAAAGAACAGGTGTTCCATAAGCTTATTTAAGCTCGGATATGCCGGTAAAGCAACAGGCAATGATTTAATTCACTTTCCGACGAAATAGATTTTGGAGTGGTTGCTCCCTCTTAAAGGGAGAAAGCAACCAGACCCATCGCGCAAGTGGCAATTTTGGTTAGTTTTTAGAGGTTTCTCACGTCAATTACCTCAAAGTTCCGGGCGTCAAAGTAATCATCCAATCCGTAGTCGGTATTGATGATGATACCCCCCAAAAGCGTCACCTTGTCCACGTGAAATTCATCCTTACAGGATTTTATATGCTCGTGCACCTTCTTGTCTATCACCTCGTAGGTTGCTTCGGTGATGGCTTTAGCAGGATTGTCACTCGCCAAAATTTGCTCCCGGTAAGGCAACAGACTTTCCTCCAGTTTCATCTGTTGGTAGTCGTCGTCATTCAAGACCGGCTTATACTCGCTGTCATGAAAACGGTCTAGTGCCAGCATCAGGGCTCCACAAGAGTTACCCGTGTTTTCCTGCCGAGGGCGATACATTTTCCCCAAATCTCCTTCCAGTGTGATACCAATATGAGGGCCATAAAAGATGAACGCACTCCCTTCGTCAGGTATATGGTGGGCAAAAGCAGTCATGCCCGTTTGCCCGGAAAAGGGAAGGCCACCTAGTCCACCCATAATGAAGGGACCAAAAAGCACATTGAAAAAAGTAGTGGAGGGAATGTTGATGTCATCTGAGCAAACCGAGGTAGCCATAAGCACCTTGGATATGTCAATGCTGTGGCCTATTTGCATAAGCCCCAGGTAGTGGATGGAGGTATCCTTGGCATCCCTGGCTTCAGGGAAATAGCCTTTCACTACCTTTTCAAATTTCCTTTGTAGCATATTCTAATCTCATTTGTTGATGCAGCCAAAAAATAGGCATTTCCTTTAGCAATTCATTGTGGAAAGTACCTACAGCTGGACATGAGTACGCAAAAGACACTTGCTCAGGTAGACATAAGGGGGGGGCTACCCGTGGTTTCTTGAATGAGATAGCCCCCACTCTAATTACTCGATATTCAATACGAAGCTGAGATCAAAGTCAGTATCGCCATCATTCACACCAGAAGTGCTGGTCTTCACGTCAGGCTGGTGCTGCAACCGTACACGGAAAGAACCATCAGTAAGGGCATCACCGGCAGTCCACTCAGTGCTCAAACCTACAGGGTTGGTGTTCTCGTCCATATCGTTGTAGTTAATGGGATCATCCGCAGCATCAAAGTTGCCATTCCCAGTTGGATCAGAGAAAGCACCGTCAGTAAAGCTGAAGAAGAACTGGTGCTCATTGTCTTCTGCTAAGATTTCAGCACCGATGTCTTCTACATCGTCCGCATCCAAGTCGTTCAGAATTTCATAGGTAAGGGTGTAAGTAGCTCCTGAAGTGAGGGTGATCTCATCCAGAATCTGTAGCTCTTGCACACCAGTTCCGTCAGGATCCTCAGCGCGAGCTCTTACTACATCGTTAGCATCATTGGCATTGGTGAAGATGAGGGTCACATCCGTGAATACCTCGGGGGTATTTTCCGGATCGGGCACTTCAGTATCACAAGAGGCCAGCAAAGTTCCACCTAGCAATAGGGTGAATACTCCGTACTTCTTTGCATTTTCAAACACGTTCATGGTATTGGATTTTAAAAGTTGTATTGGATTGAAATGAGAAAATTTCTTCCTGGCTCATCCGCGAAATACCTCATCTGATTGAGGTAATCCCGATATGCCGTATTGAATACATTACGAACTTCAAACTGCCCACCAAAGTTTCCACGTTTCCATTCCCAACGTGCATGGGCCAAAAAATACCCTGAGGGGGCATCTTTGAAGTCAAATATTTCGGATTCGGGGGTAATTATGACCTCCCCTTCAATAAGTTCTTCAGGAGAAACCGTCCTTGGCGCCTGAAATTGGCGGAAAGTGTAGGCAGCCTGTGCTGTAATTTTGGATTGGTCCAGGCCCAAAAAAGATGGGGTCTGCCATGCCAACTCAGCGTTGGTATTTATCGGTGGTTGATTAATGAGCGGCTCATTCTTACTTACATTTTCTGACCACAGATAGCTGCCCCCAAGGGTGCCTTGCAGACTTGATGTGAACTGGTAGGTATAGGTAAGATCAGCACCTACAAACAAAGCGTCCGTTTGATCATAGATAAATACCGGCATGGGTCCTCTAATAGTACCGATTACGGCTATAGGGCGGTCAAAGATGAAGTTATCAATGTAGTTGACGTATCCCGTCAGGGTAAGACGATGCTTTTCGTTTTGGATAGCCAGTTCGTTAATCCATTTGTAGCCACGCTCGGGCTCCACCACTCCGTCCTCCTCAGTCAGCACCCTATCCGTTCGCAGGGCACCTTCATCATTGGTGTAGTAGCGCCACAGACCAAACTGAGTTTTAAATCCATGCTGACCAAAACTGTAAAGTTCGGCCATATTGGGTGTTCTCCAAGCTGACCCTAAATTGACTCGCAGTTGCACCAGAGGAGAAAAGTCGTGCACTAATCCCAAGGCACCGGTCACATTGGTAAAGGAGTAGGTGTTACGGAAAATGGACTGATTGATTTCCCGGCCCCGCACCGAATTGAACTCGTAATCCATACGGACACCAAGCTCCAATGAGGTATTACCTCGCTGAACACTTTCAATCAGATAGGCACTAGCCCGATTCGTATTATAATTGGGTATGAATGGAGTAGTACTGGTACCTGGATTATTGTTATTGTCTTGATAGAAGTATTGCACTCCCACGGTCCCTTCCAATGGCCCCCAGGACGTATGATCCCAAGTGAGGTTGACGTGGGTGGTGAATAGATCCAAGTCAATGATGGGAAGATCAGCGTTACGGCGTACATCAAATTCCTCCCTTTGATTGATCTGTTGACTCAGCAGAAGGGTCAACTTACCCAATGGAGAAAACCAATCTGCAGATACATTGGCCAGGTGGTGAGTGGTATTCTGCCGGGGTTCATTGATTTCATAGCTGAAATCATTGATGATCAAGGGTTCCTCAGCAGAAATAGAGCGAATGAATAGTGGACCACTGTGTGCTACCGAGGAACGCAAAAGGCCTAATCCCTGATCCACAAAGCTGTAGTAGAGTTTGAAATCCCAACCCGGCAGATGATAACGAAGGCCAACATTTGCCGATAATTCATTCATACCCGTGTTCGTAAGCGAGTAATTAGGTGTCTGACGGTCACCCACTTGAATAAATTTTGCGCCTACATGGTAGCTAAAATGCTCATAGCCCCTGCCTACCTGGCTCAAGACATGGTAGCCCTGCCCGTTGCTTTGGTAGCCAGCGGCTACATTACCGTTCAAATCTGTAGACAACGTAAGGGGGTCCCCTTCCACCACTACGGCACCTCCCAAGCCTTCCGGGCCAAACTGCACACCAGTAGCGCCCTTGAGTACATTTATCCGGTTTGCACTGGCTAGGTCAATTTCTGGTGCGTGGTCCAATCCCCAGTTCTGAAAGCCGTGCTTTACTCCGTTGTTGATAATTAAGACACGATTACCATAAAGGCCATGAATAACGGGTAGCTGTACATTGGTGCCCATAGAGGTGAGCGTAACTCCTTGGATTTCGCCAACGGCCGAAGCCAGAGATCGGGTTATCTGGGAGGAAATAGCCGCTCGGTCTACCGTTTCTAAGGGTACGGAAGTAAGCCCTCCCACCACAGCTTCTCCTTCTACCACTACACCTTCCAGGGTGGATACCGCAGGTGCCAGTAGAATCTCAAGTTCACCATGGTGCCAATCATGATGATGAGTAATCCCCTTATACCCCACACTGGAAAAAACCAGAGTGTATTCTTTATCGCATAGCTTGTCTAGAACAAACTTGCCTTGAGCATCTGCTGCTACTCCTTGCTGCAGACCCTTAATGAGTACCGTAGCAAAAGGAATAGGTTTCTCCGTCTCTGCATCCACAATCATACCCCTTATTTCATTCGAACAGCTATCCTGAGGTATGGTCTTGAGCATAGCCCTAGCCGGAAGGCTTGCCACAAGGAAAAGGATAAAAACAAATAGTTGTGAAAGTTTCATGGAAGAGTTACTCCGTTAATTGAGATTTCTGATAAGAATTTGGCCCAACCAAGCTTCCGCTATGATGGCTAAAACTGATTTAGACTAATTCTAGTTGATGTGTCAAAATTTGAAAGAGAATCTATTGGACGTGAAATTGTTTAGACTTGAGGTGGATGAGTCATCCGATCAAGTTCTGGAGAATAATCTGATTACTTAGCGGAGGCCAACCATTTAACGTTGGATCCAAAATGGATGGATTGGGTTTTAAAATGCACAAAAGAAACGGTCGGATCGAAAACGATAAACAGCCCAACTTTCATCAGGGTAAACCAGCCATTCAACA
>JBCBHI010000013.1:0-17761 GCA_038525885.1 Bacteroidota bacterium | reverse complement strand
ACCGACCCAAAACCTGGAATGCGGGTATTTACGGTGGCACCTACCGTCGATACTATTACTACTTTCGAAGGACTCCGGCTCATACCTGATTATGGGTTTACCCAAGACGAGGTTCCTGACATCGACGTGTTAGTGGTCCCAAGTGCCGAACATAGTATGGATTCGGATCTGGAAAACGTGGCCATGATCAATTGGGTAAAATCTGTGGGAGAACAAGCCGAATACGTGATCTCTCTATGCGACGGGGCTTTTGTGCTTGCCAAGGCAGGTATGGTCCAGGGAAAAGAATCCACCACTTTCCCTTCGGACATTCCCCGGTACCGCAAGATGTTCCCCGACCTAACGGTGCATGAGGACGTCAGCTTTGTGCATGATGGTAAGCTGATAACCAGCGCCGGAGGGGCCCTCTCCTACGATCCTGCTCTTTACCTATCCGAACTTTTGTACGGCACCAAAGCCGCCAAGGGCATTGGCCGGGGCTTGGTGTTGGATTGGAACCGCAACGCGGTGAAGCACATAGTGGCCGAATAGGTTATTGGGCCACTGCCAGGGCCGCAATGCTAAGGGATTGCGGCTTTGCTGCCACCAGCACTTCCCCGCATGCCTGTAGCGTGGCTCCTGTGGTCACCACATCATCTATCAGCAAAACCCTCTGGTTTTGTACGCTGTTGGGCTCAGCCACAGTAAATACCGAAGCCATATTGGCGTAGCGTTCTGCCCGGCTCATCCGGGTTTGCGTATGCGTGTGGCGCGTCCTTTTCAAAGTGTCGGCACTCCAAGGGATACCCAAACCTTCGGAAAGACCCTTGGCGATAGCATCACTTTGGTTATAGCCACGTTTTCTTTGTTTGCTGGCATGTAGCGGTATAGGCACAATCAAATCAAACTGTTCATCGTACCCTTCCTCTTTTAATTCACTACCGTACCATCGCCCTAAGATCTCCCCCACCTCGGGCCGGTTCTCATACTTCAATTGATGCAAAAGCGTCTGGATTTGGCCCCCTTTGGCAAAGTGCAGATAGCCAAAAGCATGCGATAGGGGAAGCAGGCCATAAAACTTTCTGGCTACTGGGTTATCAGGATCTTCGTGATATTGAGTTCGGGGTAGATCCACCACACAAGAGGTGCAAAGAATATGATCACCCTGCACCACCGGGCCCCGGCAAGCCAAGCAATACCGGGGAAAAAACAGATTCACAAAATCCTTCAGCATAGCGCTCTCCTTGACAATTGGAATATAGACAATCTTTCTCCCTCCTACTCAAACAGAAAGAGTAATCTGTTACTTTCCAACACAGTATGGGCTAGCTATCTTTGCCCCCCACCTAGATTCATTTCCTATGAGCAAAAATGTAATCCATACCCCTAATGCCCCGGCAGCCATTGGTCCTTATAGCCAAGCCATCGAAATCAACGGAACTGTTTACGTATCCGGGCAGATCGGTTTTATCCCCGATCCTAACGATCCTGATAAGAAAGAACTGGCCGTTGGCGTAGAGGCTCAGACACATCAAGTGATGAAAAACCTGGGGGCGATTTTGGAAGCTGCCAAGCTCAGCTATCAGCACGTGGTGAAATGTTCCATTTTCGTAAGGAGCATGGCCGACTTCGGTACCGTGAATGCCGCCTACGGCCAGTACTTTGAAGTAGACCCCCCTGCCAGAGAGACCATCGAGATTAGTGAACTACCCTTCAGTGATCAGGTGCTCGTAGAAATCAGCTGCGTGGCGGTTGCCTAACGCACCCAATACCGACTTTCAATAACTATTCCATACAGAGGCAGTTCGTCTCTTACAACTGTATTGCTTTCAAATGACTGACGTTCGCGTTCGTTTTGCCCCTAGTCCCACCGGTCCCTTGCACATTGGTGGGGTTCGTACTGCTTTGTACAATTACCTCTTTGCCAAGAAAATGGGCGGTACCATGATCTTGCGTATCGAGGATACCGACCAAACCCGGTACGTGCCCGGAGCCGAGGAATATATCATAGAATCGCTCAATTGGATCGGGATCAAATCGGAGGAAAATCCCGTGGTAGACGGCCCCTACGGGCCCTACCGGCAGAGCGAACGCAAAGCCATGTATGCAGAGTATGCCCAAAAACTCATCGATGAGGGCAACGCATACTATGCCTTCGATACCCCCGAGGAGCTAGATGCTATGCGTGAGCGGCTGAAAGCCGGTGGGGTGCACACACCCCAATACAACGGCCTGGTGCGTCAGCAAATGAAAAACTCGCTCACCCTACCGGCCGATGAAGTAAAAGCCAAAATAGAAGGCGGCGAGCCCTACGTAATTCGGCTCAAGGTGCCCTTGAAGGACGAGATTCGGCTGAAAGACATGGTGCGGGATTGGGTACACGTGCACTCCAACACCATCGATGACAAAATCCTGCTCAAAAGTGATGGTATGCCCACCTACCACCTGGCCAACGTAGTGGACGATCACTTGATGAAGATCACCCACGTGATCCGTGGAGAAGAATGGCTGCCTTCCGCTCCCTTGCACGTATTGTTGTACCGTTTCTTGGGTTGGGAGGATACCATGCCACAGTTTGCGCACCTGCCCCTGCTACTTAAACCAGACGGCAACGGTAAACTGAGCAAGCGAGACGCCGACAAGTATGGTTTCCCACTATATCCGCTCCAGTGGACTGATCCTAAGGATGGCACTGTCGCGTCTGGCTACCGGGAAAGCGGATACCTACCCGAATCGCTCTTAAACTTCTTAGCCTTCCTGGGTTGGAACCCCGGTACCGAGCAGGAAATGTTCAGCTTCGAAGAGCTGGTAGAAAGCTTCAGTATTGACCGGATCCAAAAAGGAGGGGCCCGGTTCGATATTCAAAAAGCCCAATGGTATAACCAGCAGTATTTGAAGCAGAAAACCAACCAGGAGTTGGGGCAGTTGCTGGTAGATCAGCTGAAGGCTGAGGGTATAGAATGTACTGCAGAGAAAGCCGAGGCCATCGCCAACAACATGCGGGAGCGGATCACCTATATCTCTGATTTGTGGTCGGAGGCCAAATACTTTCACCAAGCCCCTACCGAATACGACGAAAAAACCGTTAGAAAGAAGTGGAACGAAACCGCAGTCAGCGGTTTGCAAGCTTTCATAAGTGCCTTAGCCCAAGAGGGCGATCTTACCCCCGTCCGCGTGAAGGAAGTATTTTCCGCCACCCTGGAGGAAGCCGGATTAGGTTTTGGCAAAGTGATGCCTGCCCTACGCTTATCCCTCACAGGCCAAGCGGGTGGGCCCGACCTAATGGAGATTATGGCTATTTTGGGCCGGCAGGAAGTCATCCAGCGGATTGAAACGGCGATCGACCGACTAAAAGAAAATGTCTGAACCCATGGCAAAAAAGAAAAACGATAAAGCTCAAAACGAAGAGGAAAAGAAACCCAAAGTAAATCCTGAGTTGGAGGGTTTTGATATCGAAATTGATTCGTTCGGTGAAATCAAAACCAACTTCGATGTAGATAAAATCAATGCCTTCCTGAACCGCAATGTAGACGATAAAAAGCTGCGGGACCGGGATGACATTGATGAGGAAGGAAACTTCAACGCTGAAAGCGAAGAAGAAGAAAAGTAGAGGCCAGCCCAGATCTTAGGGTTATCCAAGCTATTTCCAGGGGCATACATTCATTTTGTATGCCTCTTTTTGTTTCCATACTATAGAGGATTAAGCAAGAATTCTCGCCGTTGTCGGTGTTTTAGCGGGGTGCCGCTCAGGCCGCCGAGCCCGTCACCGGAACGCCGGCCGCCAACAACCTACGCGGTCCGCCTTGTTGGTGAGGCGGGGACGCCTAGGCAAAGCTTGGCAACCAGGTTCATCAGCAAAGTCGTTACATCCTCAAGTAAATACGCCATTAGGTTTTGGGATAATGATCTGCTAACCTAAGAGCCGCAGCCGTGGAGGGTATATGAGCAGTTAGGGATCCGACCGGGCCGCGTAGGCCGCTATCTGCGTCATGAAGAAAGCGGTCGGATCCCTTGAAACTTGGTTTAAATTTCATCAAAAGCGCGGCTGGGCGGCATCCCGCTTCGCTACACGCTCATTGGGGTTTTGAGGCTCCTACTTTGGTGAAATTCCTGGGAAGGCCATTGAAGTAGAGGAAACTTGAAGCTGGAATAAATTCCCTGATCAATGGAAATAGGTTAACCCTCTACCCTAAGAACCTGAATTCGGGTTAAGGCACATAATTAATTCATAAGTGATCAGCAAGTAAGGTTTCTGCGTAAGCGATAGAGGCTTTGCTTGAGCCCGAAATGGCCACCCGTCAGGGTGTTTAGCGTCAGCCGGCGAGTGCCGAAAGCGCGACCCAAGCCCAAAGCCCGTTATAACGGGCGACGGCGCGGGATACGCCCAAAACTTAACCCAAATTCAGGTTAAGAAAATCCCCCGCCTGCAGGTGGCGAGGGATATTGACCATCACTTATTCCACCAACCCTTGCAGAACGTCTTCATCCACCAGGTGGGGCAGCGTAACCTGTAAACCTAAAGTGCGGGCCATTTCACGCTCCATCGCAAAGCGGGCCTCCGCATTGCGGGCCCAACTGCGACGGGCAATGCCGTTGTTCACATCGTAGAAAAGCATCGCTTCCAGTCTTCGGTCAGCGGCCGGTGTGCCGTCCAGGACCATACCAAAGCCGCCATTGATCACCTCACCCCAGCCTACGCCGCCCCCGTTATGGATGGACACCCAAGTAGCCCCCCGGAAACTATCACCAATCACATTATGAATGGCCATATCAGCCGTAAACCGGCTGCCATCATAGATGTTGCTCGTCTCGCGGTAGGGCGAGTCCGTACCACTGACGTCGTGATGATCCCTACCCAACACCACGGGGGCAGAAAGTACACCGTCACGCACGGCTTGGTTAAAGGCTCGGGCAATTTTGATTCTTCCTTCGGCATCCGCATACAGAATTCGAGCCTGCGAACCCACCACCAGTTGGTTTTGAGAAGCCTCCTCTATCCACGTGATGTTGTCTTGCATCTGCTGCTGAATCTCAGCAGGGGCAGTGGCCATGATCTCCCGCAGTACTTCCGCTGCTATCTGATCCGTTTTGGCCAAGTCCTGCGGCTTGCCCGAGGTGCACACCCACCGGAAGGGCCCAAAGCCATAGTCAAAACACATAGGCCCCAATATGTCCTGGACGTAAGAAGGGTACCGAAAATCGATACCGTTGGGGGCAAAAACCTCCGCCCCAGCACGGGAGGCCTCTAGCAAGAAGGCATTGCCATAATCGAAGAAGTAGGTGCCTTTAGCAGCATGCTTATTCACCGCAGCGGCATGCCTACGCAGGGTTGCCTGTACTGCCTCACGGAACTTGTCGGGTGCCTCGGCCAGCAGGCGATTGGCTTCTTCGAAAGTGTATCCTACCGGATAGTACCCACCGGACCAGGGGTTATGGAGGGAAGTCTGATCAGACCCTAAATGGATGTAAATCTCCTCCTCCAGAAAAGCCTCCCACACCTCCACCACATTGCCCTGGTAGGCAATCGACACTACCTCCTTTTGGGCTTGGGCTATACGAACGCGAGCTACGAGGGCAGCCAGATCCTTTACCACTTCGTCCACCCAGCCTTGGCTGTGCCGTTTACTTACCGCAGTGGGATTCACTTCAGCACAAATAGTAATGCAGCCCGAGATGTTTCCTGCCTTCGGTTGGGCCCCACTCATACCGCCTAGTCCAGCGGTCAGGAATATCTTTCCAGCCGGGCTTTCTCCCGGCTGCAGTTTCTTGCGGAAGGCATTCATGACCGTAATGGTGGTGCCGTGCACAATGCCCTGCGGGCCAATGTACATGTAGGATCCCGCCGTCATTTGCCCGTATTGCGTTACCCCCAGCGCGTTATACTTCTCCCAGTCATCGGGTTGCGAATAGTTGGGGATCATCATTCCGTTGGTCACCACCACGCGCGGTGCTTCCGGATGCGACGGAAAAAGCCCCATGGGATGCCCCGAGTACATATGCAGCGTTTGCTCCTCGGTCATTTGCGAGAGGTACTGCATAGTAAGCAGGTATTGGGCCCAGTTTTGGAACACCGCCCCATTGCCCCCATAGGTAATCAACTCCTGGGGGTGCTGAGCTACCGCCGGGTCCAGGTTATTCTGGATCATCAGCATAATAGCGGCCGCCTGTCGGGATTTGGCAGGGTACTCCTCAATGGGCCGCGCATACAGAGCATACTCCGGCATAAACCGGTACATATAGATGCGACCGTAAGCCTTCAATTCTTTGGCAAACTCCGCTGCCAAAGTGCTATGCCACTCGGCAGGAAAATAGCGCAAGGCATTCGCCAAGGCCAGTTTCTTTTCCTCCGCCGACAGGATGTCCTTCCTTTTGGGCGCATGCGAAACTGCGGGGTTCAGGGACTTAGCGGCAGGCAGTTGGTTGGGTATTCCTTGACGTATGGATTCTTGAAAAGTCATCTATCCTTGATTGGTAGTTTGGTAAACACGGTTTCCACTTTTCCATACCTCACTGGGCTTGAGTCGCCCTTGTTGGTAGGTGATTTCCCGGTAGTCATCCGTAGTGTATAAGTTGAAGTCTGCCCTGGCATTGGGGGCCAAAAAGCCACTTTGCCGAAGCCCTAGGGCATGAGCCGCACGTACCGTCATTCCCGCCAATACCTCCGCATTGGTTAGCTTTTGGAAGGTAGCCAGGATGCTTGCTTGGGCTACCAAATCTCCCATAGGGGCCGAACCCGGGTTCCAGTCACTGGCAATAGCCAAGCTGCAGTCTGCGTCCAATAGTTGGCGTGCTGGTGTAAAGGGACACCCAAGGCCAAGGGTAGCCCCCGGCAAAGCCACCGGCACCACATTGCTTTTGGCTAGGGCCTTCACCTCCACTTCGGTACTAGCCTCCAAATGATCCACACTGATCGCCCCAAAATCGATGGCCACCTGGGTACCCCCAGTGGTGAACTGGTCGCCATGTACCGTAATATCGAAGCCAAGGCTTCTTGCCTGCTCAAAGTAAGGCTGGATCCCTTGCGGACTGAAAGCACCTTCTTCGATAAAAGCATCCACTCGATGCGCCAAGCCTTCTGCCTTCAACACGGGCAATAATTTTTCGCCGATCTCTGCAAGGTAAGCCCCCCGGTCGCCATCATAGTCGCGGGGCATCGTGTGAGCGGCCAGGCACGTAGCTACCACCGTTTGGGGCATCTGTTGGCTGGCCTTTGCTATCGCACGCAAGATTTTCAGCTCTTGCTCTACCGACAACCCATAGCCACTTTTTACCTCCACGGTAGTTATCCCGTCGGTTAGGTGCCGCTGGGCTCTACCGAGCATGGATTCTGTTAGTTCCTCTTCAGTGGCTTGGCGGGTTTGAGTAACCGTATCCCAGATTCCCCCTCCCTTCTGGGCAATTTCCAGATAGCTCATACCTGCATTGCGGCGAGCAAAATCCGCCGCACGCGTTCCGCCCCAGCACAAGTGTGTGTGGGCATCTATCCAACCCGGCAAGGCCACCGTACTGGCTGGCACTTCCACAATCTCAGCCTGCTCTCGCTGGGCTAGGGGCAATAGCTCCGAGTAGGGGCCCACCGCCACTACCCTCTCCTGGGTCATATAGATCCCAGCACCTTCAATCACCCTAAGGTGCTCATCCCTGAGGGGGCCTTTTGCTGGCAACCCATCCATGGGCAAAAGCTGAGTAAAGGGGCCTATCAAAGTATGTTTCATCATCGGGGGATTAATAGGTTTCCAGAAGATTGGACCAGGCAGATTCCAGACTAACTTGCTGTTGAGCAGCTACTTTTTGAGTGGTATCTAATACCTCTCCTGACTGAATGAGGGCAATACCTTTTTCAATATCCTCTCCAAATACGCGGTCCTCTTTGGCAAAACTTACGTGCTGTCTCACTAGCTGATGCACCGCGTCTAGCACGGCACCGGATTTCATCGGTTTTCTAAACTCAAAAGCCTGGGCCGCCGTCAATAACTCAATGGCCAATATTTTCTCCACGTTTTGCAGCACTCGCAGTGCCTTTCTACCCCCAATACTTCCCATACTCACATGGTCTTCTTGTCCCATGCTAGTCGGAATACTGTCGGCGCTGGAAGGAAAACACAAACCCTTATTTTCGCTAGCCAAAGCGGCCGTAGTGTACTGCAAGATCATATACCCAGAGTTGATGCCCGTATCGTCCATCAGCAGTTTGGGTACCCCTTCAGAGTTTCCTTCCAAGGCCAGGTAGATGCGTCGGTCAGAAATGTTGCCCAACTCTGAAGCCGCCAAACAGGCATAGTCGATAGCCATAGCCAAGGGTTGCCCGTGAAAGTTGCCTCCGCTGATGGTCAGTTCCTCATCAATCACTACCGGGTTGTCCGTGACCGAATTGAGTTCAACCTCCAGCAGCTCTTTCAGATGCAACCATGCATTGCGCGAGGCGCCATGTACTTGCGGAATACAACGCAGGCTATAGGGGTCTTGCACCCGGTCACAATCGACATGGTCTTCCATGATTTCGGAGTCCGAAAGCAGGGCCCGCATTCGTGCTGCTACGTGCTGATTACCCTTGTAAGGCCGCAAGCGGTGCAGGTCTTCATGAAAGGGCTTGATGGACCCCTGTAGGCCTTCGATCATCATGGCCCCGATTACATCTGCATGGGACAAACATCCGTGCAGGGATTCCACCACCTTCACGGCATGCGCGGCAATGAATTGCGTCCCGTTTATTAGGGCTAGCCCTTCCTTGGGGCCTAGGTCCAGGGCACGTTGGTCCGTTCTGTGGAATAGCTCCCGCGTGGTGAGGGTTTCTCCTTGATACACCACCTTACCTAACCCTATCAAGGGCAAGAACAAGTGCGACAACGGGGCCAAATCGCCAGAAGCACCCACAGAGCCTTGGCTAGGCACTACAGGAATAGCACCTACTGAGAGGTGCCATAGCATCCGGTCCAGGGTGCTCTCTGCAATACCCGAATAGCCGTGTGCCAAGGAGTGGAGCTTGAGCACCAGCATCAGCCGGGCAATCTCCGTATCCACCGGTTCACCTACCCCCACACTGTGGCTTTGCAAAATATTAGATTGCAATACCCGGGTTTCTTCTTTCGAAATACTGGTGGTACATAGGGGACCAAACCCGGTATTGATACCGTATACCGCCGCACCGGCTTCTACAATGTTAGCCACTACTTCCTGGCTGGCCCGTACCCGTTGGCGAGCGTTTTCCGAAAGTATCCCCTCCCACTCACCCCGAGCCAAGCTAAGGGCAATGCTTGCGGTCAGGTGATCTTCTCCGTAATGAAAGATGTGCTGTGTCATGAGCAATCAGAGACGATTTTTGACAAAATTATCGCTCATTTTTGATGCATAGAAATACCATTTATTCATATTTTAATAACCATGAGTTATCAATATGAACTTCGACACCTAAAGTATTTCCATGCCTTGGCCGAAACCTTGCACTACCGCAAAGCCGCAGAAAACCTTTTCATTTCCCAACCCGGGCTCAGCCGGCAAATAAAGGAGCTGGAAGAAAAACTGGGCGTCGCGCTCTTCGAACGAACGAAACGGCAAGTGTCTTTGACCACCGCAGGAACCTATCTGAAGGAAGAAACGGAGTACATCTTTGGGCATCTGCACCGGGTAGAAAAGCGGCTACGCCGAATAGCAGCCGGTGAATGGGGAGAAATCAAAATCGGCTTCCTGGGCTCTGCTATGCAGCAGGTAGTTCCCAATCTGTTGCTGGCCATGAATGCAACCTATCCTGATTTGCACGCCAATCTGGAGGAGATGTCCAACGGAGCCCAAGTGGAGGCCATAGAAAAGGAGGACCTTGACTTAGGCTTTGTCCGTTTGGACAAGGTTCCTGCTTCCATCCATCGGCAACCCATTTTCCAAGATTCTTTTTCCTTGGTTTTACCCGCCGATCATTCCCTTACCCAATCCAACTTTCGGCATGTAGGGCAGGTGGCTCAGGAGAATTTCATTCTGTTTTCCAGCGATTACAGTCCGGCGTATTACGAGAAGATTCTCAGCATTTGCGAAGACCAGGGTTTCACCCCCAAAATCAGCCATAAGTCCGTCCATGCCCAGACCATTTTTAAGTTGGTGGAACTTGGGCTAGGCATTGCCATCGTGCCCTCCTCTTTGCAGTATGGTTATCAGCTTAAGGTTAAGTTCCTGGAAATCCCCAACATCCACCAAGTTGCCCAGCTATCCGTGATTTGGAAAGAGGGAAACCGGAACCCGGTACTTTCTAAAGTGTTGGATTTGTTGATGCCAGGGTAGTAGAAGTGCAAGGGGCAAGGCGTAAGGAGGAGGCTGGCCTATAGTAACTCGTACGAACGTCATCGTGCCCTAGAAATGATGATTGATCCATTTTGGATCAATCGGAAATTCTGAGGTCAAAAAGAGGAACACAGAGTACGCAAAGCATGCACAGAGAGCACAAAGATTTTTATAAAAAACTCTGTTAACTCTGTGCATACTCTCTTTTTCTCTCTGTGTTAAAAAAAGAAAGGCTGCCTCGGTGGAAGCAGCCTTTTATGTTTTATGAACTCCTAAGGATTATAAACCTGAGAAGTCAAAATCGTCCAGATACTTGGTGGTGAAATGACCACTTTTGAATCCTGCGTCGTCCATCAGGCGCATATGCAACGGGATGGTGGTCTTAATACCGCCAATCTCAAATTCTTGCAGGGCACGCTTCATCCGTACCATTACCTCTTCACGGCTCTGACCACTCACAATCAGTTTCGCAATCATGCTGTCATAGTGAGGCGGAATGGTATAGCCAGAGTACACGTGGGTATCTACCCGTACGCCATGACCACCAGGAAGGTGCAAATGGCTGATAGTACCTGGTGAAGGACGGAATCCTTTGCCTGGGTCCTCCGCGTTGATCCGGCATTCCATGGCATAAAGCTTAGGATAGTAGTTCTGCCCGGATATAGGCTCTCCTGCCGCTACCTTGATCTGCTCTTTGATCAGGTCAAAATCCGTTACGGCTTCCGTAATGGGGTGTTCTACCTGGATCCGGGTATTCATTTCCATGAAATAGAAATCCCCGTTTTTGTCTACCAGAAACTCCACCGTACCGGCACCTTCGTAGCCGATTGCCTCAGCCCCTTTAATAGCCGCCTGACCCATGCGCTCGCGTAGGTCATCGTCTACCACAGGAGAAGGAGTTTCTTCAATCAGCTTTTGGTGACGGCGCTGAATAGAACAGTCCCGCTCAGACAAGTGACAGGCTCGGCCCTTGCTATCGCCTACAATCTGAATTTCTACGTGGCGAGGTTCTTCTACAAACTTCTCCAAGTACAACTCAGGGTTACCAAAGGCAGCACCAGCTTCCTGGCGTGCATCGTCCCAGTGTCGTTGAAATTCGCTCTCGTCATTCACCAAACGCATACCTCTACCTCCACCACCGGCGGTGGCTTTCAGCATAACAGGATAGCCCACCTCTAGGGCCAGCTTCTTCCCCTGCTCTACGGTATCCAACAGGCCTTCAGACCCTGGTACGGTAGGTACACCGGCTGCCTGCATGGTTTCCTTAGCAGTAGCCTTGTCACCCATTTTCTCAATCATCTCAGGCGAAGCCCCGATGAACTTGATTCCGTGCTCTGCACAGACACGGCTAAAGTTGGCATTCTCAGAAAGGAAGCCATAGCCAGGGTGAATAGCGTCCGCATTGGTGATTTCTGCGGCAGCAATAATGTTGGGAATATTCAAATATGACTGGGCGCTGGGCGCTTCGCCAATACAAATAGCTTCGTCAGCGTATTTCACTTGCAGACCCATCCGGTCTGCTTTGGAATATACCGCTACGGTCTTGATGCCCATCTCCTTACAAGTACGGATGATCCGCAGGGCAATTTCACCGCGGTTAGCAATTAAAATCTTGTTGAACACGGCTTAAAGCAAGTTTAGGTTTGTAGTCTATTTCGGCTAAAAAAAAACACCGCAAAAGGCTACGGTGTTTTCCTTCCCTAAGCAAAATGTGCTTAAGCGGGTTGTACTTCGAAAAGAGGCTGATCGTATTCTACCGGAGAAGAGTCGTCTACCAACACCTTCACGATGGTGCCATCAAAATCACTCTCAATTTCATTGAAGAGTTTCATGGCCTCGATAATACATACGGTTTGTCCTTTGCTCACTTTGCTACCTACTTCCACAAAGGAAGGTTCTCCTGGTTTGGCAGAGCGGTAGAAGGTACCGATCATGGGAGATTTGATGGTAACGGTATTAGCGCTAGCAGCGGGTGAAGGAGCAGCTGGCTCGGCAGCAGGAGCGGGCGCAGCGGCAGGGGCCGGAGCGGCGGCTGGTGCAGGTGCAGCGGGAACTGCAGCTACAGGAGCAGGCGCAGCTACTACAGTGCCAGAGTTTTTCTTAACACTGATTTTGAAACTCTCAGTCTCGATATTCACCTCATCCAAACCGGAATTGGAGATGAAATCAATTAAATCCTGGATTTCCTTGGCTTTCATAGGCTTATTTTACGCGTTCCATATAGGAGCCCTTGCGGGTATCCACCTTTACTTTTTCCCCTTGGTTAATAAACAGGGGTACGTTAATCTCATGGCCGGTTTCTAGAGTTGCCGGCTTGGTGGCGTTAGTCGCCGTATCTCCTTTTACACCGGGTTCGGTGTAGGTAACTTCTAGTACTACGTGGGCAGGTAACTCTACCGTAAGGGGTTTTTCCTCTTCTGCATGAAAAAGAATACTCACCTGCTCACCATCCTTCATAAACCCAGCCCCCTCGATAAGGTTTTCTTGAATGATCACCTGTTCGAAGTTCTCGTTGTCCATAAAGGTATACCCCATATCGTCTTTATACAAGAACTGATGGGGGCGGTTTTCTACCCGAGCCGTCTGGACTTTCACCCCAGAGTTGAAGGTGTTATCCAATACCTTGCCCGTAGTAAGACTTTTGAGTTTGGTGCGTACGAATGCCGGGCCTTTGCCAGGCTTTACGTGTAGAAATTCTACAATGGCGTACAGGTCATTGTTATAATGAATAACCAACCCATTGCGGAAGTCTGCAGTTGATGCCATAGATGTCTGAAAATAGAGCTGTAAAACTGCGAAAAAAAACCTTAAGCACCAATGTTATTTGGGGTCGTAGGCCCACTTCACATAGAGGGCTCCCCAGGTAAAACCACCACCAAATGCGGCCAAAATAAGGTTATCGCCCTTCTTCAATTGAGGTTCCCACTCCCAGAGGCATAACGGAATAGTACCACTAGTGGTGTTGCCATATTTCTGGATGTTGACCATTACTTTTTCCGAGCCTACTTCCATCCGCTTAGCGGTGGCATCTATGATTCGAAGGTTAGCCTGATGGGGTACCAGCCAGGCAATGTCGTCCCCCTTGAGTTGGTTACGCTCCATTACCTCAGCAGCGGCTTCGGCCATATTAGTTACCGCAAATTTGAAAACAGTTTTGCCCTCTTGGAAGACATAGTGCTCGCGGTTATCAATGGTTTCGTGAGTAGCAGGTCTGCGTGATCCTCCTGCTTTCATATGTAAAAAGTCCTCACCCACTCCATCAGAACCCAGCACGGCATCGATGATGCCATGGCCTTCAGTATCTGGCTCCAGTAGCACTGCGCCACCGCCATCACCAAAGATGATACAGGTTGTACGGTCCTGGTAATTGATGATCGAAGACATCTTATCCGCGCCAATTACCAGCACCTTTTTATACATGCCAGACTCTATGTACTTAGCTCCGGTTTGCAAGGCGTATAGGAACCCCGAACAGGCAGCCTGTATGTCAAAGCCAAAGATGCCTTCAGCACCGATAGCTCTACCTATGATATTGGCCGTAGCGGGGAATACCATGTCTGGGGTAGTGGTAGCACAGATAATGGCATCCAATTCCTTAGGATCGGTGCCCGTTTTCTCCAATACTTTCTTTGCGGCATTAATGCCTATAACAGACGTACCTTGATTCTCGCCTTTCAGTATGCGGCGTTCCTTGATGCCTGTTCGTGAAGTGATCCACTCATCGTTCGTGTCCACCAAGGTTTCCAGCTCCTTGTTCGTCAGTACATAATCAGGTACGTATCCGTGTACACCTGTAATGGCAGCCGTAATTTTTGACATGGTAATAGTACGCGTGAGGTAGCGGCTAATCGCCTGTTTACTGAATATCCTTCAAGTATAGTAGATGGGGTCGGTAATAGCTATGTGGGCCTTCAAAAACTTAATGGAATCGGTACCGACTGGCCCAAACAAAAAAATCCGCACTCTTTCGAGGCGGAATTCCAATTAAGCTTTTAGAGTAGCTTATACCAATACTTCTTTCTCCATTACTACACGGCCTTTGTGGTACAGTTTACCCTCATGCCAGAATGCACGGTGGGGCAAGTGCTGCTCACCGGTAGTAGGACAAGTAGCCAAAGTTTTGGCTGTCAATTTTTTGTGTGTCCGACGCTTGTCTCTACGCGTCTTGGAAATTTTTCTCTTAGGATGCGCCATGACCTAATCTATTTTTCTTCAGAATCTTTTTTCAATTGTTTTAATGCCTCCCAACGAGGGTCAACACTACCCTCTTCGGAAGTATCTTCTTCCGGCTCGGCCGTAAAGATGATTTCATCTTCAAAAGTTTCGTCCTCCAAAAACCGGGGATGCAATTTCTTCATGGGTATGGCCAAGGCCACGAACTCATAAAGGTTTTGCGCAACATTGAGCTGCTGGGTATCCCAATGGATTTGGAAAACGTCGTCTCCCAACTCTTTATCCTCATCACCAAATTTGAAAATCACTTCCTCTTCTAGCTGTAAAGGATGTGAAAAGGGATCATTGCTACGATCACAGATCAGCTCTACTTCCCCTTGAATGCTCACAATTAGAGTGATCATCCGTTCACTCTTATGGAGTTTCAGGTGGGTTTCTAACTGCCCTTTGGTAACAGGACTTAGTTCAAAGTTTTGAAAGAACGAGTCTCCGATTGTGTAATCAAAAAGGTGCTCGCCGAGTTTCAACCCGAATATGTCGATGGAATACTCTTTTATTCCTTTCATAACACCATTTTCCCAATCAGGACGGCAAAGGTACAACAAAGTTTTTATATAACCACCGCTTGCTCCAAAAGTCTTTCTGATTCAGCGTTTTATCAGTGGGATAAGCTAAGAACTACACCCTACTTGCCCTACAGATTTGGCATGTTGCAATATTTCAATTAGCTAATTTTTCTCAGAAATTTTTACTCATCGCAAAAACACCAAGGTTCCACCGGGCTTTACTCTGTCATTAAATTTCGAACTAAAACCCATTAAGATGAAAAGAGTATTACTCTTGGCATTGGGCCTGGTAGTGTCTGTAGGGCTTAATGCACAAATCATTACTATTACTGGTGGTCCTGGCAAAGTACCTGGTACATCGAATCAAGTTTACCGTGGACTCCCTTTCGACGCTAGCGTATCAGGAATCAACGGCACCGTACAGCGGTGGTCTGCCGGTATTGGCACGGTAAATAACCAAAATGTATTCTTTACTTCTTCAACTACTGTGCATAACGTAGTTATCGACCGCGGAATCGACAATGGTACTACAGGACTAATTGCGGTGGGGGCTACAAACGGTAGAGGGGTTGCCCGCTACGTAACCATTGTGGAGCCACCTAGCAATCCTACGCTTAATGTCGGATTTTGTGTAGATGGTTTCATTACCGCTACCGTTAACGACGCTTCTGGAGCTTCAAGCTATACTTGGTTGTCTCCTCAAAATGTAACCACTTCCTCACCTAGCCGGACGTTCTTTGTAACCTCTGGTTCATTTGTGACTTTCCGGGTGCGAATAAACGGTGGTCCTAACAATGGGCAGATTCTGGAGAAAACTCAGCGGATTCTTTGCTTGATTACTAATCCTGGTGACGGGCCTATCCCTCGCGGTGCAGAAGAGTTGGTAGCTCCTGAGCTCCAAGTGAACGAGCCCATTGAGCTATACCCCAACCCTACTAACAATGGATTGGTAAATCTGCGGATGATCTCTGCTGATCAGGCTTACCAGATTGAGGTGATTTCACCTGCTGGCCAGTCTATGAAAGTAATCAACGGTGCCTCATCTGAGTATGAACTGGATGTGAAAGACCTTCCTTCTGGAGTTTACTATCTCCGTGTGAAAGGTAATTCGGGTTACATCCAAACCCAGCGATTGGTAGTGGAATAAACACCATTATATACATCAAATAACTATGAAGCCTGGCTCGCGAGAGTCAGGCTTTCTTTTTAAGCATTAGGGTAACCATTCCACGTTGCTGGTCTACGCTCACCACCTTCAAGGGCTCTACCTGCTCCCAATTACCGTCCGATTGAATCTTGGCCCAATGTTCACGGGTTAGCAAAAACCGAATGCTTCCGTCTGGAAGCCAGTACCGTCCAGCATGCTGGGGGTTCACTGGTAAATCTAAACCCATAACTGAGGCCGTACGCACAAATAGATAGCCACCAGGCGCTACGACGCGCTCAAGTTCCTGCCACATTTGCCAAAAGTCCGCTTCGGTTTCAGCAAAGTGAAGGACGGCGTTGCAAAGCACCAGCTGGAAATAGGCATCGGGATGGGGGATTTTTTGCAATGAGCTTACTTGAAACCGATCCTCGGGGTATTGGGATTGAGTAAGCCGGGCCACGAACCGCACCATGCGAATAGCATCCTCATTTCGGTCGATCCCGAATACGGGATATTGGTTACGCAGGAAGAAGCTCAGGTTGCGTCCTTCACCGCATCCGGCATCTAAGATTTTCATCTCAGGGTGGAAACGGCCCTTCAGGATTTGATCCAGCAAATAAAGGTCTACGTTTCCCAAATATCGATTTACCTGCTCAGGTGACAGCATATCAGTGCACGTAGCTACCCGCGTTCATTTGAATGGTGGTGCCTGTGGCATGGTCTGCCAAGCCACTCATAAGCAAGGTCACCATGGGGGCAATGTCGGACGGTTCGGTGAGTTGGTTAAGAGCAATGTCATTTAGGGCGTAGGCTTCTCCGTATTGGTCCATAAAGTCCTGCGCCATATCCGTTCGGGTAAACCCGGGAGCGATATCGAAGGCTTTAATGTTTTGCTTGCCGTGATTACGCGCTATGGAGCGAGTGATACCAATGACGGCAGCTTTGCTGGCTGCATAGGCCAGGTAATCAGGAGTATCGCCACGGAATGAAGCCCGAGAAGCAATGTTTACAATGCGGCCACCTTCCTGCTGTTGGAAATGCAATACTGCCTGGCGGCACAAGATGCCTACCGCAGTGGCATTGACCGCCAAGGTCTTTTCCCAGGAGGTCAGCCACTCTTCATGGGGTTCCGATAGTGGTGTGCTAAGGGCAATGCCTGCGTTGTTGACCAGGCCCGATAGCTGCCCAAAGGAAGTCAGCACCCGGTCAAATAAGGAGACTACCTGTTCTGCATCACTCAAATCTGCCTGAAATGCCTGGGAACCATTCCCAAAGGAGGTAGCCAGCGCTTCAGCCTCACTCAAGTTTCGGTTGCAATGCACTGCCACCCGGGCTCCGCTTTCGGCTAGTTGCTGGGCAATGGCACGGCCAATGCCTCGGCTTGCTCCTGTTACCAGGATGGCCTGTCCTTCCAGTTGAATGTTCATAGTAGTAGAAGTCTAATCCAGCGGACGCTGCTGAAAACGGGTGTAAAATTTCCTAATGGTGATCAAGAATTCGTAATCACTGGCATAAAGATAAAACTCGGGCGGTAGGTTGCAGTATTCCTTGAAGGCTATAAGTCGGTCTCCGTTAGGAAATTTTACACCCGTTTTCAGCAGCGTCCGCTGGATTAGACTTCTACTAC
>JBCBHI010000012.1:0-17936 GCA_038525885.1 Bacteroidota bacterium | reverse complement strand
CTCTCTGTTATCGGTGTTTTAGGGCGTAAGCCCGGCACTGGAACGCCAGCCGCCGACAACTACTTGTTGGTGACGCACTTGCAGTGCTTAAACATGGGAATGCCCAACCACAACAAGGGCTAATTTTTTTGAAAGCTAATCCCAGATTTTTGGCATAATCCTCTCTCTACTAGAAGAAACCCGTTATCTGCTCAATCATACCCTCGTCATCAAACGCTACAAAGTCCATCCCGATGATGACCACCGTACCATCGGCCATTTGCATGATCCAGTCAAACCGGCCATACTTTTCATGATGAAACTCAGCGGGCTTCAATAAATGAACTTTGGCCCCGGGGTTTTGGGTCAGAAAACCACCAATGTGCTGCACCAAGGCCTCCCGGCCTTCTACCCATACCGTCGGATCGCTGTACTCTCCACCTTCAGCAAAGCTAGCTTCCAACAGCTCCCTGCGCTTGTTTTCGTCCGGTTCGCCCCAGGCAGAGGCATAAAGGGCTATCGTTTTGGTAGGTTCGGTTTGAGCCAACGCCTGGTCTGTAATGGCTAAGGCTAAGACCAAAAAGGCAGTGAGGTATTTCATGAGAGTATTGGGATACAATGAAGAATTTTTCTTCAGAAAGATAGACCTTCCCCTATTACTAGCAAAGACCGTCACTCATGCAAAGCCATGCTACCTACATGCACCAATGCATCCAACTTGGGGAAGAAGCCTTGACGAAAGGGAACCCACCTGTGGGGTGTATCCTCGTTTGGGAAGGCACCCCTATAGCCACCGGAATAGAGAATGGCCGGGCTAGCGGTGATGTGACTCAGCATGCAGAACTCTTGGCCATCCAGGAGGCGGTAGCCAAAGGCCATCGGGATAAACTACCGCAATCAACCCTGTACAGCACCCACGAACCCTGTGTGATGTGCGCGTACCCCATCCGGCAATACAAGATCCCCACCCTGGTGTACAGCCTTGGGGTGGCCGAGTTAGGTGGGCACACTTCTCCTTGGGATTTACTAACCACTGAAACTATCCCCAAATGGGGGCAGGCGCCCGAGATCATTTCGGGGATTTTAACGAAGGAAGTGGAGATCCTAAACCAGAAATTCCAGGATCTGGTGAGGGCAAAGGATTAGGGCTTTCCTTGTTCCTCCTTGATTTGCCGGAGGATGTCCCCGGCTCCCTGGTCAAGCAGCCGCTGGGCCAGGGTCTCCCCTAGGGCAGTGGGATTGGTTCCCGTTTCTGTTTCCCTGAGCATGGTTTGCCCATCCAGGCTCACCACTCCGCCTTCTAGCCGGATTTGCTCGCCAGACCACTGCGCCAAGCCGAAAACCGGGACCGAACAGCCCCCTTCCAGGGTACGCAAAAAGGCACGCTCGGCCAGCAGGCATTGCTCCGTAGCAGGGTGATTGATAGCAGCCCGCACAGCTTCCCGCTTCTCAGTAGCTAGCGTATCCGCTACCTCTACGGTCACCGACCCTTGCCCTACCGCGGGGATAAACTTATCCAGCGGCAAAGCCTTGGCGATCCGTTCCTGATACCCCATGCGGTGCACGCCAGCATAGGCCAGCCACAAGGCTTCACAGTCACCCCGCTCCAGTTTGCTGAGCCTGGTTTGCAAGTTGCCCCGCATGTCCACCGTATTCACTTGGGGGTAATAATGCTTGAGCAGAGCAATACGGCGGGTAGAGGAAGTTCCGATCCGAAAGCCCTTTGGAGGATTCTCTAAGTCCACGGGGCCATCACTAACCAGCACATCGTGCATCTGCTCCCTTTCTGAGAAAGCAATCAGGTGCAGATCCTCTGGCAAACGAGACGGCATATCCTTGGCGCTATGCACGGCAATATCGATGGTGCCATCGCGCAGCTGGGCTTCCAGCTCTTCGGTGAAAACGCCCTTGCTGCCAATCTTGGAAATGGACACATTCAGGATTTTATCCCCCTTGGAGATGATCTCAACAATCTGGGTATCCCAACCTGCTGCCTTCAGCAAATCCTCTACGTAGTAGGCTTGCCAAAGTGCCAGTTTGCTGGCCCGTGTCCCGATGCGAATAGTTCCTTTTGCCATATATCTCGTACTTCTGGCACTGCGTGTACCATTGGAGCCGCAAGGTACAAAGTCCACCAAAATAGAAAACGCGACCTAGGCAGGCCGCGCTTAAAGAGTTTACAAAAAGAACCTTCTCTACCTTGCATGATCCGGAATTGACCATAGGAAATCGGTCTTGACGAGGTTATTAAACAGCTTGGGGTCATTGGTGCCCACATATTGATCTGTGCTATATATAGGCCCCCCGCCAGAACGGTTGTAGGCCGCGAATACGTGGCAGCTCATACAATTGGTCTGTACCCCATATTTAAAGTTAGCATTGAGCGAATTCTTGATGCCAAAAGTATCTTTCCCAAAGCCTCCCTCCAGATAAGGATTGAAGGCAAATACTGCTTCCACTCCGTCATTAGTTCCTCCATCTACGGGCTGGTTGGGCCATACCATGTTGTAGGCAATAGACATGGCGTAGTGGTTGGCGGCCCCTACCAGATTCGCTCTCCGGCGAAGGGTGGCTATGTATTCATTGCTTGGGAATAAAGGCTTATCCGGATCGGGCATCCAGTAATAGGTCTGCCAGGTCCAGTTTTCTATTTCGCGGGTTGCCACGTGCATCGCTACTAACAATACTACATCCCCCTCATGAAATGAAGGAGGGCCGCTAATGGGAGCCCTTTTCGTAAGGGGCAAAGTGCTGTTGAGATGATTGGCTGTTTCTTGATCCAGAATCAGGTAAATGAACTGGTTCAAATTGACTTTAGCCGCTTCTATCTGTTCAGGAGTAGCATCCTCAGGAGCCGGGACGGCGGGAGTCGCCCTGGTAACGCTGTTGGTTACATCTACATACACGTAGGTACCCCAGGCACCAACACCCCATGCTTTGGGGGTGGAAGGCACATTCCATACTGGCAATTTTATCAAGCTGTCAGCAGCCTGTACATGCCCAGCCCAGTACACGGGTTTGATGGCCACGGAGGTTTTCGGAAAAGCGGGAATGGAACCCACCGCCCCGGGTTTTTCATATCCATTGAGGCTACTCGTTTTAAACAACCCATGTTCCACTATGTGGCAAACCGTGGTGGGGTCGTAGGCCACCGTCTCCATCACCTGAAATGCATCTTGCTGCCTATCCATACCTGCATGAGAAAACTGGGTAGGCCAGTTCAGCATCACTGGGCCTGACTTTTTCGTGGTACAATCCGGTGCATCTGTATTGCCTATGGAAATTACCTGGCTCATACCCATCCAAGTCTCAAAGGTGAGCAAGGGCTTCCCCTGGTCTAGTTGCGAGGTGGGCCGGGTAAGCCCTGACCAAATGCCCCAGCCGTGGTCATAAATGCGACTCGTATCTCTATGGGTGAGCCAGCTGTAGATGATAGCGCTGTCCTGCGGAAACTTGTACCCGGGAATTCCGGTATCCGTGGTGGGCATGGGCACGGGGGTGATGCCTTCACTTTGGCCTGCCCCACCCTTTTCCTTTTGGGGGCCATTACAGCCATTGAATAGGATGACGAAGACCAGAAAAAGAACAGAACCGAGTAGGCCTAGCCTACTCCAATATTGGGTGAATGATTTCATGATTGTCAGATTGGTTTTACCCAAACGTAAGACAAAAAAGTCACGACTTTCACGCCAAGAAGTTTAATTTGATATACCAGGTGGTTTCTACGTGGTTGGCCAATCAGGTAATTACAAACCCCTGAAAGCCAATTAAATAGAATATCAAACAGATATTAATCCTGCTCTAATGGCATAGACCACCAGGCTCACCCGAGACTTCACGCCGAACTTTTCAAAGAGGCTGTCCCGGTGGCTCTCCACCGTACGAGGCGAGCAGCACATCTTGTCTGCAATCTCTTTGTAGGTAAGTTCGGTGGCTATGTATTGTAGCAGTTCTTTCTCCCGCTGGCTCAGCGCTATTTCTTCCGAAGCCCCGCTCGTAGTTAAGGCCTGAAACACCTTATGCGTTGCCCAGTCGGGATAGTAAAACCCTTTGCTCATCACTGACTCCAGCGCCAGTTTCAGTTCGGGTGGCCGGGCGTTCTTCAGCAAGTAGCCTTGTGCTCCGGCTTTGATCATGCGGATCAGAGTATCCTCCTCATCGCGCACGCTCAGGGCCAATATGTGCACCTGGGGGTGTTGGGCTTTCAGCCAAGTAGCCGTTTCAAACCCATCCATTACGGGCATGTTGACGTCCAACAGCACCACATCGGGGATGTTGCGTGGCTCCTGAAACCGCTGAGTCAACTGCTGGCCGTTTTCCACTTCATAGAGCACCCGGTAGGGGCCCAGTTTCTCAATGATGGCCGTAAGGGCCTTGGCGATCAGCACGTGATCATCTACTATGGCTACACGGTGGGTCATGCGGGGTAGGATTTGTGGTGGGAAGCGGGGATCAGCAGGGTAAGCTCAGCACCCCCTCCTTGGCTGGAATGTAAGGAAAATTCTGCTTGGATAATTTCTGCCCGATACTGCATATTCTGCAACCCAATACCCTGGTTTTGCCCCAAACCTTGGGGATCAAAGCCTATTCCATTATCAGAAAGTTGCAGTTGGAGTCCTTCAGGATGCCCGTCTAACTGCACCCTGATTTCGGTACATCGGGCGTGTTTAAAGCTGTTTTGGATAAACTCTTGCACGATCCGCAAAACAAAAATATTGACCTCTAGCGAGCCCGGCACCATCGGGGCATCGCCGGCAAACACCACCGAGCACTCATTGACCCGGTTGAGCTTCTCCGCTTCTTGCTTTAGCAGATCCCACAGGCTGGTTTGCTGCATGGCATGCCCAGCCGTAAGGCTCTTCGAGAGGGTACGCAGATCCACCAAGGCCTGATCGATAATCTCGCCCACCTGTTCGCCCACGCTGGGTTCCTCCCCATTGCCCAGGGGCAGTTGATTGGTGTACAAGGAGGCTAGGGTAAGCTGGCTGCCTACGTTATCATGAATCTCCCGCCCTATATGCTCCATCGTTTGCTGCTGAATCTCCAACTGGCTGCGCAGTAGTTCTTGTTGGTAGCGTTCGTTTAGCTCCTGCATCTCCTGCTTATGCTCTAGCTTTCTCCTCCGGTAGATCAGCATCACGGCCAGTACCGTCACTGCGAAAATCACCAGTACCACCATAGAGGTGGCAATCAGAAGGATACCTTCTTTACTCGAATCCATAGGAAACAGGTGGTATAGGTAGCATACAGCAATAGGTTCATAAAGGACATCACATCGCGAAACACCAGGGCAGTTTGGCGCTGGTTCAACTCATAGTACAGCCAGTTACCCATAGTAAAATAAGGCATCGTACCCAGGGTAAAAAGCAGGAAGGCGAAGACGATATAGAAGTACGGCAGCCGGAGAAAGTTAAAATCTACCGGGCTTTTCAGCATTTCGTAAAACTTCATTAGGGCCGCCACAATGAGTATTACCGAGCCCAGGGCGTACACAATCACATTGTAATGCTGAGATTGCAGATAAAATGGGAAACTAATGGCAAATACCAGATAGTAAAGCACCCCGGAAAACCACAAGAATTTACGGTAAACGACGGACTGGAAGGCGATGTAGAAAGACCAGGCATACAAGGTCCACTGGATAGGCTCCAGCAGATTATAAATTATAGCATTGTTTTCTATAAATCCTGGCACACTCAGCACTTGAGAAAGCTCTACCCCCACAATAAGGGTGAGCAGAAACGGGAAAACGCGCAGGTATTTTATACGATGAATAGCGGGCCAAGCTATCCAGGAGCTTAGACCCGCCATCACTTCAAAAACAATGATGTATTGCTGCATTATTCTTCCGTATAGGACGAGTTAAGGTTCTCTAATTCTCCGAAAAGATCATCCTGATCATCTCCACAAGAGGGCGGGCACAAGTATCCCCGGTTAAAGGCTGCATCTTCTGGGCCAATAATCAGTGACACCGCATTTTCTTTTTCTGTATCCCGAATACTCGTCAAGGCAATTTGCTGGATAAACGAAGCCTGTACTTCTTGATTTAGAGCCGCGTTACGTAAAGGCTCTAACTTATTGTCGATACCAACATACAATTTTGCACCATTACCCCCTACTACACTGGGTAAGCCGTACAAAGTCTGAAGACTTCTATGGTCCCTTTCCTCATTGTGGCTATCAGTATGATCATAAATAGCAAAGCTCCAAGTGATTGCCAGCCTGTTTAGATTTATTCCTGAAGCCATTGCTGCTTGTTCTACCTCATGAATGTAGTTTTTCAGGCGATGCAAGGTAAACGTAACCTGACGGCTAGCCAGCTTATCTTCATATCCTTCAAATGCCCTATCGACATCAGCTGCTTCACGTCGGTTTGAAACTTGCTGCAAATCTCGTGTTTCACCACTCCCAATTTCTTTTTGGAATCTGGCCACGTCCCTTTTAAACTCATCCAAAGACACGTAATTCACTGAATCTGGATTAAAAGGAATACAAGCTGGCACTTGAGTTGGGGACTCTTGCTCGCCACTATTGGAACAAAAAACGACCAGGTTTGCCAAGAGGAGCACTACCATTAAAAGCTGAATAGGGGATATGAATCTTTTCATTGCATTGATTTTGTTAATGGTCATTTATTAGAATTGAAGCCAGGCTTCAGACCGATTTACCTTCCCAAAATGCCAGGCATTTATCAAGCCTACAATGCTCAAATCCAACTCCGGTACCAAACCATCGTTTTTTCGCGTTTTTGAGGCAATATCTAGTGGTTTACTCCATACACTCCGTCAAATAACCTAGTACGCATTGGGTTAAAATCATTCAAAAAACTCCGTCCTTCTACGATTCATTTTCTCAAGCCACCTTCTCATCGCTGAATTCTACTCCCACCCAGCATAGTGGTCATTCCTCTTAGTGTCATTAGGTCAAAAAACCCATAAGGGTTTGGGTGATGCCACGGAGAAAAAGCCGTCCTAAGGAATGCTACTTGCCAGAGCATATCCATAGTGGGTTTGCATGAACCAACATTCTTATACTAAACCCAATTAGAAACATGTTAGATTCCATCCAAGATCGATTGGCCAAGCTTTCTACGCTCACCAAAGACGAGCAGCTTCAACTCAACAAAGACATTCTCATTGCCAAACCAGAATGGATCCATCCCTACTGGTGGTTGCGTCCCTGCTCTATCAATGTACTTGTGGTTACCGACGGAGCCCTCAACTTCAGTGTAGGCCGCACCGGTTTCAGCAACTTCCTTACCATCTTCAAACAGCTGGAAGACGAAAGCAACATTGGTTTGGAGTATAAAGTAACGCTAGGCCACCGTAGTGCAGGTGCTTCCGATTTTAACATGCAGGTAGGCAATCCCGACATCGACCGCCGGATCAAAGGCTTTCGGTTTGACAATGAGGAGCATTTTACCCCGTCTATGTATGATCAGGTATGGTTATTCGGTATCGAGGCCGGTCCTGATATGGAGGAGGACGAGACCTTAATCATTGCCAACTACATGAATAACGGCGGTGGCGTTTTTGCTACCGGAGACCATGGAACTTTGGGTAATGCCTTGTGTGGCAATATTGTCCGAGTACAAGACATGCGAAGTTGGGATGGCGGGAACGAGGTAGACATGCGAAACGAGTGGCGGAACGACACTAACGAGGCTAAACCGGGAGAACCACGCTCCTACTGGTTTAGAGACGAAGAGGATGAATACCCCCAGCGAATCTATCCTCGATTTTATGGTGCCGACCCTAACATCCTTCCTCACCCAGTACTGAGTAGTCCTACCAACATTCACCCAGACGGCGTACTCAACACCATGCCCGACCACCCTCACGAAGGCCAATGTAAGGAGGAAACTACGTTTGTGGTCACAGATCCAAAAACCGGGCTGGAGCACAGCATTGACACCCAAAACATTGCGATTTCAGTAGTAAAGGGCGGAAACGTAGCGGAGACCTCTAGCAAGAAAGACCCCACCATCCCACATTGTTTTCCCTCCATAGGGGTATTTGATGGCCGCCCAGGTAATGTGGGGCGAATTGTTGTGGATGCTACCTGGCACCACTTCCTCAACTACAACCTCAGTGAGTTCGATGAGCGCACTATGCAACAGATCCATAAGTATTTCAAAAACATAGCGGTATGGATTACGCGTAAGAAAAAGATGTTTTGCCTCTATAGACGCCCCATTGTGAAGGGATTGGCTACAGAAAGAATCATAGAGGCCAGCACCTTCCAACCAGATCTTACTGCCAAAGATTTGCCGCTAAATGAACTCTCCGTAATTGGTGGGCACTTACGAAATGTGGTGGCCAATATGGTGAACCCAGCCTTTGCCCAGGAGTTCACCTCCGAAATGTTTTTGAAGATCTCTCCTCAAATGGCGGAGCAATTGGATGTATTCTCTCCTAATAAAAAGGAAAAGGTGGGTGCTCCTTGGGTAAACCAAGAGGTACTGGCGGATATCGCCTTGGGGTACGCAACGGTACAATTGCGCGATCAGTTAGGAGAGCTGACCGAACCTATTGGTGAGAAGATGGAATTGGAAATAGACCGACTGTTTGAAGAAGGTTTGAAGGCCGGGCTGGCACGGGCCACCGAATCCATGGAAACCGCCTTTTCGTCTATGGCCGTGAAGGCAAAAAGCGTGATCAATGACAGCTACGAGGTAAACGGAACGGTGAAGGATGCCAAAGGCAATCCTGCGGCCGGGATGACCGTAATAGCGTATGATGCGGACAGCAGGGCTAGTGCAGACCTATTAGGGCGTCCTGTTCAAACCAACGAGAATGGTGAGTATACGATTTCTTACAAATACACCGACTTTAATCCGAACGGTGACGAAGAAGGTGCTGCCGACATAGTAGTGTATGTATACAATCAGGATTTCAAAGAGGTGGGCAAATCAGACCTATGGAAGGATGCTCCGGCGCACAGCACCATTGATGTTCAACTGAAATAGAATCAAATTCTATTCAATGCTTACGAAAAATCCCCGGCCTGAATCAGGCTGGGGGTATTCGCTTGATTACCCCCTCAGAATCCTGGCTAGCTTCATGCTCAGGTTCATCATCTGGATTTTGGGGCTGGCGTTGCGCTCCAAATAGTAGAGCATGCGGTTGAGCGCCTCGTACATCCTCCCTATCTTATCTGCATCCAGCACCTTGCCAAAGTTCTTCACGAACTGTACTTCCTCTCCAAACAGACGAATGAGATCTTCTACCCCCGCATGACTGATGAGGGATTCTCGCAGTAGATTGATCCCGTATTGCAACACCGTACGCTGGCCAGCTTTGCTCAGCTTCTGATAATCCTCTGACCAGGCTACCAGCTTGGTAAAATCCCACACGTAGCACAGGCGCATCCAGTCCCGAAACAAGGCGTGGCTATCGTCCTCTACCTGGCCTAGCAGCTTACGGGCCGCACTCAGGTTCCCTTCGGCCAAGTGCGCTACCTGGCGGCTTTGTGTCTCGTTCGCTTCGTATTCTGTTTGCAGAATTTGGGCTACTTCCTCATCCGAAAAATCCGGCACCTGCACCTTTTGGGTACGGGAGAGGATGGTGGTGAGCAGCTTTTCCGTATCCTGGGTCACCAGAATAAACACCGTGCGCTCGGGTGGTTCCTCCAGAATTTTCAGGATACCGTTGGCAGCCGAAGGGTGCATATACTCCGGCAGCCAAATCAGCATGGCCTTGTACCGGCCTTCGAAGGCCTTCAGGGAGAGGTTACGGATGATTTGGCGGCTTTCTTCCCGGGAAATATTCACTTGCTTGTTCTCCCCTCCGTAGGCCAAAGCCCAGTCCTGTACCGAACCGTAGGGGCTTTCCGCCAGAAACTCCCTCCACTCTTTCAGGAAACTCTGGCTTACTACATCCTTGCCGGTGATCTGCTTGGTGGAGCTCACGGGCATCACAAAATGGATGTCCGGGTGGATGAACTTATCCTGTTTCACACAGGAGGGGCACTCCCCACAGCTATCAATCTCCGAGGGGTTCTCGCAGTTGATGTAGGTGAGGTAGGCCAATGCCAAGGACAAGGCCGCACTCCCTTCGGCCCCGGCAAAAAGCTGGGCGTGCGCAATATGATTCCTTTGCGCTGCCGAAAGCAGCGTCTGCTTGATGCCCGTATGCCCGGGAATAGCCGAAAAACGCATACTTATTTCTTCTCCCAAATACGGTATTCGGCGGATGTGTCGAATACAGTCTGTAATATTCCTTTTTCTACCTCGTCCAACTCGCGGTTGCGTCGGGGCATTACCCGGTCGGCCACCTCAAAAGCTTTCCGTAGCTGAAAGGTAGTAAAGCCCTGGCTTCCGCCCCAAGCGAAGGAAGGCACGAAGTTTCTGGGAAACCCAGGGCCGAATATGTTGGCACTCACGCCTACCACGGTGCCCGTATTCAGCATGGTATTGATACCCGTTTTGGAATGATCGCCCATGATGAGCCCACAAAACTGCTGATTACTATTCACAAAGCCCCCCTTCTGGTAGTTCCACAGCTTCACGGGGGCGTAGTTATTCTTCAGGTTGGAAGTATTGGTATCGGCACCCAGGTTACACCACTCACCGATCACGGTATTCCCAATAAACCCATCGTGCCCTTTGCTACTGTAGGCAAACAGGACGGAGTTGCTTACCTCCCCGCCTACTTTACACCAGGGCCCCACGGTATTATCCCCGCGCAGTTTGGCGCCCATATTCACCACGGCACCTTCACCCAGGGCCAAAGGCCCTCTAATGATGGCACCCTCCTGGATTTCACTATCCTTCCCTAGGTAAATAGGGCCCTTTTCGGCATTGAGGATGGCCGCCGTGACCTTAGCCCCTTCCTCTACAAAAATATTCTCCTTGCCCAGCAAAGTAGTATAGGGGCAGTCCAGCCCTGCGCTATGGCGGTCTCGGGTAATGGCCTCAAAATCAGCCCGAATCTGGGCACCATTCTTTTGGAAGATATGCCACACTTGGCTAATCACAGTGAGCTCCTCTGCAAACTCGATGGCCTGCATGCGGGGCAATTCCCCAGAGGCTCTGGTGGCTTCTGCCTCGGCGGCTCCCGCCCGTGTTACCAGCACGGTATCGCCCTGCACCAGAGACTGGCCTGGCTGTAGCTTTTCAATCGTAGAAATGAGGCCTTGAGTAGGGCACACTCCACCATGTACCAGCAGTACATCATCGGCCAGCGAGAAGGGGTATCGCTCTTCCAGGTAAGACTGGGTGATGTACCCATGGTCGCCGGGCAACCAGCGTTGCCATTTCTCAGCTATGGTATCGATGCCCACCCGAATACCCGCCACTGGCCGGGTATAGGTAAGGGGAAGTAGGTTGGTGCGGACCTCGCGTGGGTCCACCAAGAGTAGCAGCATGGGGCAAAAATAAAAAAGTCTCCCACACACCTCGGTGCAGGAGACTTTTTTCCCTTCGGAGAGAGAAGCAGACCTTTCTTAGTCTTCTTTTTTCTGAGCAGGTTTCTTCTTCGCGTAACGCTGCTTGAACTTCTCCACCCGACCGGTAGTATCCAACAGCATGTTTTTACCCGTGTAGAATGGGTGAGAGTTAGAACTAACTTCCACCTTAATCAACGGATACTCATTGCCATCTTCCCACTTGATAGTCTCTTTAGACCCCATAGTAGACTTGGTCAGGAATTTAAAATCACTGGCCAGGTCCTCAAAGACAACGTAGTTGTACTCGGGATGAATTTCTTTTTTCATGATCTATGAATGCTTTATCTCCGTTCTTTCCCAAAAAGGACTGCAAAGATAGGTAAATGCTTGATAATCAAAAAGCAAATGTCAAAATCTTGGTTAAATTACCCCTACTAGTCAAATACAGAGGGTTCGCAACTAGGGTCAAGGCAACTGGAGAGCAAATTTACGCACATCTACCGATGCTTACGCTCCATGGGCCCAGTATCTTGAAAAAGTCCTAAGGACCACCTACTCTCATGGAAAACAAAACGGAATGGCTGGCGGCTTACGCAGATCTGGTCGATACTATCTTTATAAAGGCGGACGCCGATGGCACAATTCAAAAAGTAAGTGGGACCTATGAGGACTGGAAATTCGATCCTGCTGTTTGGCTAGGTCACTCCCTCACCACCCTGTTGGATGCCGGCACCTATAAGTCACTACACTACCAGCTTACTACCCAACCAACCCAAAAAGCTAAGACTGGGCACTCTGCCGTCCTCTGGGAACAGAAATCCTACCCTGTGCAGTGCGTAGCGAGCCTTAGAGACCAGGGATGGGTTCTTTCCCTTACTCCCACTTGTGCTTCAGTGCACTCTTTTGAAAAAACCGATGAGATGTTTCGCAGTGTGGTGGGCAACATCCAAGATGCAGTATGCATCACCAACGGCAACTCGGAAAATCCTGAAATCATTTATGTAAACGCCAGTTTTTGTGAGCTCACCGAATACTCAGCGGAGGAACTGCTAGGCAAGAACCCCAATATGCTACAAGGGCCTGATACGGATACCAACGTGACCCAAGGCCTGCGAGAGACTATTGCCCAAGGGGAACCCTGGCAAGGTAGAACCTATAACTACACCAAAACGGGCAAACGCTACTTTGTGGAGTGGAAGATCTTCCCCATATATAATGACAAGGGGGAGGTAGCCAACTTTGTGAGCCTTCAGAACAATCTAAGTGCTGATGTGGCCCAGCGCAGGCACGCAAGCATTCGGGAAGAGCGACTCCTACAGGCTCAGGAGATTGGGAAGATTGGGGGATGGATCGTAGACCTGGTGAATAACCAAGTATGGTGGAGCGACCAGGTGAAGCGGTTACACGAGGTACCCCTGGACTACGAGCCAGACCTGGAGGAGGCCATCAACTTTTACCACCCAGACTACCAGGAGGTGATTCGGAATGCCGTAGCCGATGCTTCACTTAATCAGAGCACTTGGGACCTGGAGTGCCTCTTTATCACGGCGAAAGGAAGGGAAATTTGGGTGCGGGCAATGGGACACCCCATCGTAAAGGACGGCCAGGTGGTCCAACTTACGGGGGTATTCCAGGATATAGACGAGAAAAAGCGGGCGCAAATTGAGATGGAGAATTACAGCCGATTGATTGAGCTTTCTATCAATCTGATTGGCATTGCCAATTTTCAGGGCTTTTTCGAGCAGCTCAATCCCCAGTGGGAAAAAACCCTGGGCCACTCCATCGAAACCCTTACTAGCCAGCCCTCTACTAATTTCATCCACCCGGATGACCTGGAAAGGACCATTCAGTTTACCACGGAAATTGCCCAGGAGTCCCATCAGCTAGGCAATATCATGAACCGGTTTCGGTGCGCTGACGGAAGCTATCGCTGGCTGGAGTGGAGTTTTGTAACGGACCTGCAAAGAGAGAAGGTATACTTTGTGGCCCGTGATGTAACGGAAGAACTACAGTACAAGGAGAAACTGGAGGAGTATAACCGACTCTTTAACATCTCAAACGACCTTATTTCCATTTCCAATTTCGATGGCCTTTTCACCCAGCTCAATCCTGAGTGGACCCGCGCCTTGGGGTACACGGAGGAAGAGCTCCAAACCAAGCCTTTTCTGGAGTTTGTGCACCCCAATGATGTGGAATATACCCTGAAAGAGGCCGAGGCTCTGTGGAGTGACAAACACGAGGTGGTGAATTTTAAAAACCGCTACCTGAAAAAAACGGGGGGATACGAATGGCTAGAGTGGAATGCGATCTCTGACCAGGAAAATCAAAAGATATACTCCGTAACCCGGATAGTAACGGACAGCATATTACAACAGCAACGGCTGGAGGAATACCGGCAGCTATTCCACCTTTCGCCAGAGTACATGATTGTGATCAACCTGGACGGGCAGGTGCTGGAAATGAACCAAAAAATGCGGGAGGCCCTGCACCTCACCCTGGACGATAATCTGAGCACTTTTGAGTGGGAGGAGATTGCCCACCAAATAGGGATGACCCCCTTGCAGGAGGTATTAGATAAAAATGAGCAACGGATATCTGAAACCATCCCCCCTACCAATACTACCTACACTACTTCACAGGGCAAAGAAGTCACCTTGCAATGGACCGCCGTGGTGAATACCCCCTCCAACAGACTGTTTGCGGTAGGTAGGGATGTAACCCAACAACTAGCTCAGGAAGCAGAACTGCAACGTAAAAAGGTGATGGAGAGAGCGCTCCTGGCTAGCCCAGGAGCCATGGTGTGTATCATCAACCAAGAGGGGGTAATCACCGCCACGAATCAAAACTGGATCAAGTTTGGGCAGCAAAAGCATGGCCCATTGACTAACTCCGCAGTAGGGGCTAACTACCTGAAAGATATTGAAACGGGAGTAGCCGATGGAGAAGAGCAACTTCGCACCGCCCTGCAAGGGATCCGGGGCGTGCTATCCGCAGGGCAACACTACGAGGAGGAGTACCCCTACCATCACCAAAAGAGCCAATACTGGTTTAGGATGCGGGCAGAGCCCATTCCTTTGGAAGGGGGTGGAGCGGTGATTTCTCATCTGGACGTAACCGAGAAAAAGAATACCGAGAGGATTCTAAAGAAAGCTCAATACCGTTTCAACTTGCTATCCACCAACCTAAGGGAGGTATTCTGGATAAGGGATCGCCATGAGATGCACTTCATCAGCGACTCCTTTGAAGACCTATGGAAGGTGCCCAAGTCCACCATTTTTGATAATCCAGATATTTTCTTTGGGTCAATATATGACAAGGATAAACCAAGGATAGCAGAGGCCTTGCAAGTACACTTTGCAGGGGCGCCGTTCAATGAGGAGTACAGGATAGTATCGCCTGACGGGGAGCTTCTTTGGATTTTGGCCCGGGCAGATGCCATCAAAGACGATCAAGGCAATGACCTCTTTGTGGGTACCGCTACGGACATTACTCACCAAAAATCAGTAGAGGAGGATTTGAAGGTAGCCCTGGAGGAAAAAGATATGCTGATCCGGGAAATACACCACCGGGTGAAGAACAACCTTCAGTTAATTTCCAGCATTCTGTACCTGAACCAACTGGAGGCTAAGGACGAAGGGCTCCAAAACTTCATCCGCGATACCGAAAACCGGATCAAGTCCCTGGCCAAGATCCACGAGCGCTTATTGCAGGTTCACGGATTTGGACACCTTAATATACAACCCTACTTGCAGGGGCTCATCCGTGATATCTCCTCCTCCTACTCACACGAGGGTGTCCAAATTACCACCGAGATGGACATTGCCGACATCCGATTACACGTGGACACGGTGAGTACCCTAGGATTGCTCATCAATGAACTGGTAAGTAATGCCTTCAAGCATGCCTTCCAAGGCCGCAATTCAGGGTCCATTTGGGTATCCATGAAAGGAGATGGCGAGCTCTACCACCTATCCGTGCAAGACAACGGAATCGGTCTGCCCGAGGGGCATTTTCCCAAACACGGGAGTCTAGGGTTTCAATTCATTGAGGTGTTTGTGGCCCAGCTCCAGGCAGAAAGTGTAGACGTTGATTCTAAGGGAGGAACCACATTCCGGGTGTTTTTCCCAAAATCATTGTAAGCGACATACTTGATTGCTACCTTATCCGGACCAACTACACTTTTATACTTAATTTATTTTAACTACCGTTCATGAAGGAGCCCCTTGCGCCAAAGCAACTGTTGATCGTTGAAGATGCCAAGATGGTAGGCTTGCATTTGAAAAAGAGCCTGGAATATGCAGGCTATGGGGTGGTGGGCACGGTCACCAACGGGCATGACGCGCTGGAGCAGTCAAGAAAATTCTCTCCTGATCTTATTCTGATGGACATTATGCTGGAGGGAAAAATGGATGGTATAGAAACGGCCACCCAGATCAGGCGAGAGCAGGATATTCCTATCATCTACCTTACAGCTTTGTCGGACGTAGAGACCATAGAGCGGGCCAAAATCACGGATCCGTTTGGGTACGTAATGAAACCCTTCAATGAACGTGAATTGCTCACCAACATTGAAATGGTACTGCACAAGGATCAGGTGGAGAAGCAGCTCCGGGCTAGCGAGGAGAAATTCTTTGCCGCAGTCACCTCCATACCAGCTCCACTGGCCACGCTAGACCCTGAGGGAGGAATCACCTACGCCAATCCATTCTTTGCCGACATGCTTCCCCAAGCCCAAGGTCTGTTGGGCGCCTTGGTCACAGACATCCTGAATCTGACCCCCTTGGCGGAGGATTCCCAAAGCTCGGACGCATCGTGGTGGTCTTTGCTAAGGCGAGATCAGAAGCTAGAGGGCGCCTGGGTGCTTTCCAGCCAGGAGGACCAGCAGGTATATGGAGACTTTACGCTGGTTCCTCTGCAAGCCACTGCGCGGTCTCACTCAGGGTTTCTGCTCACTTTCCGAGACATCACTACCGACTACCGCAATGAGCAGCTAAAGAAGGAAATAGAACGAGCCAACTTGGCGGCTCTGATAGAAGGCCAAGAGGGAGAACGCACCCGGGTAGCCCGGGATTTGCACGACAGCCTGGGCCAAATGCTGTCTGGCATCAAGCTCCACATTGAAACCATACTGAGCAAACACTGCGACCCGGAACACACCCAGCCCCTACGCCTACTGATGGATGAGGCGATCCAGGAAACTACCCGAATCTCGGAGAATTTGATACCCAGGACCTTGGTGGATTTACCACTGAGACAGTGTGTTCAGAGCTTGGTCAACAACCTCTCGCCTTTGTTCGATGGAAAAATTAAGCTTGAAGCCGTAGGCCCTATCACGGACCTGCCCCAAACTCAGAAAATCGCCATCTTCCGCATCACTCAGGAGGCCTTGAACAATGCCATCAAATATTCGGAAGCGGAGACGATACATATCCAAATGAGCCTGGAGCCGGACCGGATAGATCTTACTATCGAAGACGATGGTAAAGGGTTTGATCCTAGTCAAACTCAAACTTCGTTTAGCTCCCATGGCCTGAAAAACATGAAGGACCGGGCCAGTATCATCAATGGGCAATTGTCCATAGAATCAAGCGAGAAATTGGGAACCTTAGTCCATTTAACAGCACCTATAGCCCCCCAAATATGAGAATAATCATAGCCGACGACCATGAACTGATCCGCAACGGGATCAAAGCCACCTTGGATAATCTGGACAACATACAGCTGATAGGAGAAGCCGGAGACGGCCCGGATGCGCTGGAGGTCATTCGCTCCAAAGAGCCTGACCTGGCTATACTGGATATATCCATGCCGGGACTGACTGGCATAGAGGTGTTGAGTCAATTGGCTAAGGATGGTGCTACCACCAAAGTCATCATGCTAACGATGCATAGTGACTACCAATACGTGGATAAGTGTCTGGAACTAGGAGCCAAGGGCTATGTAGCCAAAGGGGATGCTGGCACGGACATGCTGGACGCTATTAAGCATGTAACCGAGGGGAAAATCTTCTTTAGCAGTTCTATCCAAGCCGTGGTGCTTGAGAATTTCGCCCAGGGTTCCGGCAAGAAGGGGACGGATGAGGAAGAAGTGCATGTAACCAAACGGGAGAAAGAGGTGCTAAAAATGGTGGGCGAAGGACTAACGAGTGCCCAAATTGCGGAGACTCTATTTGTGAGCCCCAGAACGGTAGATACCCACCGGGCTAACCTCATGCGCAAGCTGGAAGTAAAGAATGCAGTGGAACTGGTGATCAAGGCCAGGGATATGAAATTAATTGATCCGTAAGAATTACTTCCATTTACCCTCTATTCATACACCCTGAATAATTGATTCATCGATTTATCCTACTCCTGCTTATACTAGACAAATTATTTCGACTACATTACCAACACCTAACCAAGCACATACATCAGAATGGCGGATAATAACTTTAAGGAAGAGCTCCGGTTCATCCCGCCGATGGATCGGTTTATCAGCGCCTCGCGGGAAGAGCTAGACATCGATCTCAGCGTCATTGAAGTTATTATCCGCCATTCTGATGTATGTGCTTGGTTAGGTGTTGGTAATGT
>JBCBHI010000011.1:0-18104 GCA_038525885.1 Bacteroidota bacterium | reverse complement strand
TTCTGACTACTGGCCTGGAAGGCTGCCGAAGGCATATTCTGAATTCTACCCTTTCTCACTTCTCGCTTCTGACTTCTCGCTTCTTACCAACCGATCGGCCCGGCGTGCAGCCTTCTCCCTATCTCACGGCAAGAGGCTGTCTTGCACCACCTTTTCAACTTCTCTACCTTATGAGCGCGCAGCGCTTTATCTGAACTTATACCTAGTCTGACACACGGCTTAGGCCTAACCTTGGCTTCTGCTCTGCGTGCAGCCGATCATTTCATCCAATTACAAGCAGGTTTCTTCTTTGGCTTTGGTATAGGCCAGGCTTTTGCCCTTGGCTGGTTGGTATGCCGAACGCTCCGCGTTCGAGGAGTCTCCACCTACACCAAAGTTTCGGCGGACGAGGAGGAGACTCCCACAAAGTTCGTCACGAGACTTCAGTCTGGCGACAGTCCTTACTTCTGTATTCTGAATTCTGGCCTGGAAGGCTGCCGAAGGCATATTCTGAATTCTACCCCTTCTCACTTCTCGCTTCTTACCAACCGATCGGCCCGGCGTGCAGCCTCCTCCCTGCTCCATTTGCCATTCGGCACTAAAATGCATGGGGTGATTTTACTTCTGGGGCAAACGGACGTCCAAGGGTGAGAAAAGGATAAGGGCGAATACGGCCCTGTTGGACACTCACGCTCATGAAAAATTTGTACCCTCTTGCCCTTCTGGGCTTACTTTTTGTGCTTCCTGGCAGTGCCCTGGCGCAGGGCATCATACTGCGGGGGCAGGTGGTGGAAGCGGATAGCAAACAGCCCGTGGTGGGGGCTACGGTGAAGTTTATGGACTTCCGGGATACGACCAACGTGACGTACGCGATCACGGACCGGACGGGCTTTTTTCAGGTAGAGGATATGCGAGGCCGGGGTTTCCGCATGGTGATCACCTCGGTGGGCTTTGAGCCCATTCGGCAAACGGTACGTGGCGGATTTGACCAGGACCTGGGTATTCTGGAAATGTCGCAGAGCACTACCTCGCTACAAAATGTGGACGTGACGGGCACGGCGGTGCGCACGGAACAGCGCGGCGACACTACGGTGTACAACGCGGATGCTTACCAAACGATGCCGGATGCTACGGCGGAGGAGCTGATACAGAAGATGCCGGGGATAGTGGTGGAGAATGGTAGTGTGCAGGCGCAAGGTGAGGATGTGCAGCAGGTGCTGGTAGACGGCCGGCGGTTCTTTAGTACGGACCCCACGCTGGCCCTGCGCAGCATGCCTGCGGAGGTGATTCAGCGGATAGAGGTGTTTGACCAGCAGAGTGAGCAGAGCCAGTTTACGGGCTTTGACGACGGCGACGAGCAGAAAACGCTGAACCTGGTAACACGCGAAAACATGCGCCAGGGGCAGTTTGGCAAGCTGTACGGGGGCTATGGCTACGAGAACAAGTACAAGGCGGGCGGCAGCGTGAACTTCTTTAACAACGAGCGCCGGCTGGCGGTGATCGGGCAGAGCAATAACATCAATCAGCAGAACTTCTCCAGTGAGGACATCCTGGGCGTAACGGGCAGCACCGGCGGGGGCCGTGGCGGCTTCGGGGGCGGTAGAGGTGGTGGCGGTTTTGGTGGCCGTGCAGGCGGTGGCGGGGGTGCCAACAACTTTCTGGTAGGCCAGACGGGTGGGGTATCTACTACGCATGCGGTGGGGATCAACTACACGGACAACTGGGGAGACAAAACGGAAGTGGAAGGCACTTACTTTTTCAATAACCGCGATAACTTCACCGACCAGTTGCTTACGCAAACGTACCTGGCCGGGGTAGGCGAGGGACAGATCTACGACGAGCAGTCGGTGAGCAACAGCCTCAACTTTAACCACCGGCTGACGGGCCGGCTAGTGTACACGGCCAGCCGCAATAACTCCTTTGTGTGGCGGCCTACCCTACGGCTGCAAAGCAACGAGCTGGACGAGCTGCTGACAGGGAACACGGCGCTGCTGAATGAGGCCCTGAACGGGACAACTTCGGAAGCCTACCAGGACCGGACGGGGTTCAACTTCAATCAGAATCTGCTGTGGCGGCACCGTTTCCAGAAGTTTGGCCGTACGCTGTCGGTCAACCTGACCGGGGGTGCCAATACCAATACGGGCGGATCCTCTCTGCTGGCCACCAATTCGTTTTTGCAGCAAGGGCTTTGGCTTACGGACAGCCTGGACCAGCTTGGTGACCAGAACAGCATGGGGTATAATGTGGGTACCACGGTGTCCTTCACTGAGACACTGGGCCGGAGAAATCAGCTTTCGCTGGAGTCGAGGACCACCTACCGCTCGGACAACGCGGACCGCAGTACAGAGCTGTACAATGAGGTGACGGGTGAGTATGACTTGCTGGATACGGCACTGAGCTCGCTGAGCACCAATGGCTACCTGACCCAGCGAATAGGTGGTGGGCTGATGCGCCGCAACCAAGGGGGTATGCTGATGCTGCGCCTGTTTTACCAGTACGCCAACTTGCAAAGCGACCAGACGCTACCCCAGGCGCTGGATGTGAACTACAACTTCCATAACATCCTGCCGATGGCGGTATGGCGCTATACGCTGGACAATGACCAGAGCATACAGCTGGTGTACCGGGCCAGCACGCAGGAACCCGAGGCTACGGAGCTAAGCCCGGTAGTAGATAACAGCAATCCGCTGCAGTGGAGTGCAGGTAACCCACTGCTACAGCAGCAATACCAGCACAATGTATTCACCCGGTTTTCGGCTAGTAACTCGGATAAGGGCCGGACCTTCTTTGTGCTGCTGGGGGGAGGGGTAACGGAGAATTACATCACGCAAACTACCTTCCTAGCCCGGGAGGACACCGTGCTGAATACCATAAACCTGCCGGCAGGCCAGCAGATCAGTGTTCCGGTGAATCTGGACGGCTTCTGGAACCTGCGGAGTTTTGTGACTTACGGGCTGCCGCTAGAAAAGCTAAAAAGCAACCTGAATTTCAACGCGGGGCTTACCTACTCCAACGTGCCCGGGCAGATCAACGGGGTGGACAACGTAACTTCTAATGCAGTAGCTACGGCGGGTTTGGTGCTAAGCAGCAACATTAGCGAGCGGGTAGATTTCACCCTCAGTAGCCGTACCAACTACACCCTCACCAACAATGCGCTGCAGCCAGAGTTGAATACCACCCTAGTGAATCAGCTAAGTACGGCACGGTTCAACTGGGCCATCACGGACGAGATCATCTACCGGACGCAGTTTAGCCACAACTACTATGACGGGCTAAGCGACGACCTGGAACAGCAGCAAATTGCGCTATGGAATATGAGCTTGGGCTATCGGTTCTTGAAGGACAACCGGGGGGAGCTATCGTTGGAGGTGTTTGATTTGCTAAACCAGAATGCCAGCCTGCAGCGCAACGTGACGGATATCTACATAGAGGATGTGCAGACGAACGCCCTGCAGCGTTTCTTCATGCTCACCTTTACGTATAACCTACGGGCGTTTGGGACTCCTCCCGCCTCATCGGAAGATGGATTCCGCAGAGGTGGCCCAGGGGGTGGCTTTCCCGAAGGACGGCCTGGCGGAGGCCGGGGCAGCTTTGGTGGCTAAGGCAACAACATGGGTGTGGCAGGGGTAAGTAGAAACTCCTGCCACACCTTTTATTTTTTCATTATTCTAAGATAAAGAGGAACACCCGCTCCTCTTTTTCGTATATATCGTTATCGAACGGTTTGCGGTTTCTACCCCCACTTTTTGCCCCTGTAGGCGCGCGTGATTACAAAAGCTTGTCTGTTTTCCAACTGGGTCGCTCCGAAAAATGGTCTCGAAAACCCCAAATGTCTTACAGCTAGCATTCTCGCTTAATCATTTTTGCCCCTCTTTTCACCACATCCTTTCCAAACCACTGAAATTCAGCTACTTAAGTGGCCGTGATACTTCTGTGATACTTATGTGATGTAACCGAATCTGGATTGGACCAGTTGAAATTCAGCAAATACATCACACTCCAAAATGAAGAAACTTAATAAAAACTCACTCTTACTAGCCTTGGCCGTTGTGGGCTTGGGACTAGCAAGCTGTGACCCTGAAACTGTAATTGTGCCCAACGCCGGTACTCTTTCTGGCGGTCCTTTCTCTTTCGTAGTAGACGGTGAGCCTGACATGGTAAGTGGCATCACCTTGGACGATTCTGAGGTAATGGGTACCAACAGTAGCTTTGTAATTACTGACGAGGACGGCAACATATTGGGCTTGCCTGGTACCATGGCTGACCTGGAAGGGGTGGACTTTGACGGCGCTGGTGCCGGAGTATGCCTGATCTGGTACGTACGTTATGAGGATGGCCTCACCGGGCTAGCCGAAAGCCAAGACATCGACGACCTTGTCGGTGAATTTGATGTTTCAAATTCTATTACCGTTACCCGTACCTTGATTGGTATTGACGGGGGTATGATTTCCCTGGGCGACGGCGAAACTACCATTGTAGGGGTAGCAGAAACTGCTCAGCTGAACCTCACTGGGGTTACTACTACCAGCACCGCTACGGATGCTAGCTACTACTACATCGTTACGGATGCGGACGACAACATTTTGAAATGGATTGATCCTGAGGATCGTACCAATGTTACCATCGACCTTTCTGGCGCAGCCGCAGGTACGTGTCACATTTGGGGTTGGTCTTACAAAGGCCTGGATGACCCTGTAGCGGGTGAAAACATCTCTACCCTGAATGACCACGAAAGAGAAGAAATCTCTGAAAACTGGATCACCGTAATCCGTGAAGCCCCAGACGGCGGTATGATTAGCTTAGGTGACGGTACTGACTTGTTTGTAGGCGTAGCTGGTGACATTGTGCTCAACGGAATTAGTACTACTAGCACCGCTTCTAACTTGAGCTACTGGTACATCATTACTGATGCAGACGACAACATCCTGAAGTGGGTAAATCCTGATGACCGCAGCAATGTTTCTATCGACCTATCAGGTGCAGAAGCAGGTACGTGTCACGTATGGGGTTGGTCTTACAAAGGCTTGGATGATCCTGTAGCAGGTGAGAACATTTCTACCTTGAATGACGACGATGAGGAGTCTCTCTCTAGCAACTGGATTGTAGCTGCGCGCTTGCCAGAATTGCCTGACGGCGGTATGGTTTCTTTGGCTGACGACGCTACCACTGCCGTAGGTGTAGCTGGCACTGACCAACTTACTTTCGAAGGCGTGAAGACCTCTAGCACGGCTTCAGAATTGAGCTACTGGTATGTAATCACCGATGCAGACGACAACATCCTGACTTGGGTGAATCCTGCTGATCGTAACAATGCTACCGTAGATCTTTCAGGTGCTCCTGAAGGGGTATGCCACATCTGGGGTTGGTCTTACAGCGGCCTGGATGATCCTGTTATGGGCGAAAACATCTCTACCCTGAACGACGATGGTCGTGAGGCTATCTCCTCTAACTTCATCTCGGTAACTCGCGCCACTCCTGATGGTGGTATGGTTTCCCTGTCTGACGATACTGATATGGCTACCGGAACTGCCGGAACCGATGAACTGACCTTCACCGGTGTGAAAACCACTAGCACGGCTTCAGAACTGAGCTACTGGTACGTAATCACCGATGCAGATGACAACATCCTGGACTGGGTAAATCCTGCTGACCGTAACAATGCCACCGTGGACTTGTCAGGTGCCCCTACTGGTACTTGCCACATCTGGGGATGGTCTTACCGCGGCTTGGGCGATCCTGTAGCGGGCCAGAACATCTCTACCCTGGATGACGATACTGAAGAAGATCTTTCTTCCAACTTCATTACGGTAGTAAGAAACTAAGCCAAGCGCCCTAACTACCCGAGTTGGGTTATGAAAACAGTAGGGTAGTTGGGTGCTCTGTCTTTTAGCCTGAAGGGCCGCTCCAAACTTGGTTTGGGCGGCCTTTTTTTGTGAGTTGACTGCTGTGGGAGTATTCCAGCCTAGTAGCAGTCACAGGTTCTGTCGGGAGGCGTTCCATGGAACGCCCCCCGACAGAACCCTTCCCATTTAGATCTACTGAGAATAATGTAGATTCATATCCTATATACTCGTCATTCCCCTAGGTCAGATGAGTGGGATCCTGCATAATCCACCGTCGTTATCATGCCGGGTTGAAGAACTTTTTCCAACTTTATCAGAAAGAGGTAGATGAATGGAGATTTTCACTAAATGAAGACACTCCCAAGGTAATCGCTCAATCAATCCCTCCCTACATTTCTGTAAATGACATCCCTACTTGGGATGAAATACAACGCGCCTATGGCTGTAACTCAAGAAGAATTCGAGGAAAGAAATCTATTGTTCGAAAAAGGCCTTAGGCTTGCCTACGAAGAGATGGTCCGTTTCAAACGCTCCAAAAACTCCCCCATTGTCACCATGGAAAACGGTGAGATTATCCATAAGGATCCATTCACCGTGCCCCTACCGGAAGACGAAAAATGACCCTGGCTGGGCTGAAAGAATTTTTCTGTAGGGAGGACAGCAAGCTACCCTCCCATTACAGAATTTCAATTACTATTCCCTATTCGCTTTTTATGCTCTCTGTGGGCTTCCTTACCGCCGCATGGTAGGTGCGCATACCAATGGTAAGCAGCGCTACCCCCCCCGCCAGCAAGCTACCTAGCAGAAAGACAAACCACTGCTCTGTCAGTTGAATGCGGTAGGCAAAGCTCATCAACCACTGCTGAAGGAAATACCAAGCCGTTGGGATGGCCACCACCGAGGCTAAGGCCACTAACCACAAGAACTCCCGGGATATCAGCCCGATCATTTGCTGTACCGAAGCGCCCAGTATTTTGCGGATGCCCAGCTCCTTCTGGCGCCGCTGAGCGGCAAAGGCAGCCAAGCCGAATATGCCCATACAAGCCAGCAAGATGGAAAGCCCCGAAAAGGCAGTAAACAGCCGGGCTTGCTGGTCTTCCTGCAAGTACATCTGCGCCAGGTTTTCATCCTGAAACGCATATTCCATCGGGTACTCAGGGTCTATCTCCTGGTACACCGCCTCAATGGCCGCTACGGTTTCCGCCAAGTTGTTTCCTTCCAGCTTCAGCGCAAACTGCCGGGCCTCATCCGCCATCACAATCACCAGCGGGGCAATGTCCTTGTGCAAGGAGGTGAAGTGGTAGTCCTCCACAATCCCCACTACCGTCCGCTCCATATCCCAGGTAGGCAACTGTACCTTTTGCCCAATCACCTCCTCGGCCGTCAGCCCGGAAGCCTTCAAGGCAGACTCATTGATCATCATCACGGTAGTATCCTCACTCACGGATTCTGGATTGAATCCCCGGCCGGCCGCTACCCGGATATCAAAGGTGGAGAGGTAATACGGATCGGCAAAAACCGTATTACATTTCACATCCTCGCTCCCCTCGCCCATTTTCAGGACAAAGTTATCGTGAAAACCACCCGGCTCTCCGGAGTTGCCCGTCACATACTTTACCCCGGGCACCAAGGCCACGCGCTCCTGAAACTGGTCACGCTGCTGCCAAATAGCCCCGGTGTATATATCCACCAACAGCACCGCCTCCCGGTCGTAGCCCAGATCTTTCGTTTTCACGTAGCGGATTTGTAGCCCTACCAGCAAGGTCACAATCACCAGGAAGATAGAGAGAGAAAACTGGGTGATCACCAAGCCCTTCCTAACCAACAGGCTCTTGCCCAAGTTGAGCTTGCCTGGTCTAAAGACTTGCAGCGGCTGGAATCCCGACAACAGCAGCGCCGGATAAAGCCCTGAGGTGAGCACCACGGCCAGCAGCAAACCCGATATGAACGTAAGCACGGTGGGGTCTAGCCAGTCAAACGTAAAATTCAGCCCAAACCAGCTCAGCATCATGGATTTGAGGGAGATAGTAACCAACACAGATACCAACACCGCCAGCCCCGTTATGAGTAGCGACTCTCCCAAAAACTGCATGATCAAACGGCCTCTCGCCACGCCTAGCACCTTTCTTACGCCTACCTCCTTGGCGCGCTGGTATGCCTGCGCTATGGCCAGGTTCACATAGTTGAAACAGGCAATGAACAGGATGGCCAAAGCCACAAAAATGAGGGTATTCACACTCTGCCGATTGCCATGCCGGATATGAAAATCATAGTCCGTAGTGCCATTGAAATAAATCTCCGGTAGCGGCTCCAGTACTATATCGTTTCGGAAACCCAGCTCAGCAAAATCGTCCGCCAGGTACTTATCCATAAAGGCTGGAAACTGAGCCTCTAACTCTGCCTCCATTTCGGGCGAACCCAACTGCACAAAGGTGGTCAGGTTCTGGTGCCACCAGTGGTCGTATACGCCTGCTGCCACATATGGGGCGTTACAGAACACCATATCAAACTCCATAGAAGAGCCCGCTGCCGGCTCACCCAAGATCCCCGTCACCACAAAAGGGCCATCCCCCTCCAGGTGTAAGTTCTTCCCTATGGGGTCCTCATCCCCAAAAAACAGCGTAGCCTGCTCAGCACTGATCACCACCGCTCCGTCAGCCTCCAGCACACTCTCAGGGTCGCCCACCGCCAGCGGGTACGAAAAGAAGGTGAAGAAATTATCATCCACCAGGGCCGTACGTTGGTCAGGGTACTGGTCCTCCTCTATTTCAATCACATTGTCACTAATATCCACCCTACATAGCGAGGTGATGGCATTCGGAAAATCATTAATCAGGGCTTTGCCCATCGGTCCGTTCGACACCCCTATGTATTGCTTCTCCCCGCTGCTAGAGTTGATGCGCAACACCCGGTATATGCTGTCCCCATTCTCATGGAAAGAATCCACGCGCAGTTCCGTACGGATGTAGAAGTACAAAAAGAATACCGATACCAAGCCCACCACAAAGCCCAGCAGATTGATGGTGGTACTCACCCGGTGTTTTGCCAGGTTGCGGATCGCCACCTTAGGATCAAAATGAAACATAAGTCTTGAGTTTTTGAATTGAACATGTTTTACCGTGCCCCACCGCAGAAAACAGAGTACTTGGTACCCGTAGCGGACCTTTGGCCAGTTGGTTTCCGCTTGCAGCAGTTCACGATAATATTGATAGAGATTTCCCTCAATTTCTTCGAGTAGGTCCGTCCTGATGAGCAGCTTTACCAGCCATAAGGACCATTTTGGCGGATATGCATACTTCTCAGCCAAGCTTCCAGTCCAGATTTAGTTGAGCAATCTGATTCCAAAGCTTGTTCCGTAGTTGGTGGGCATCGTGCAAAGCTTCCTTGCCCGCTGCCGTCACCTCATACACCCGCTTGCGCCTCCCCTCCCGTATATCCTCGGCCCCGGTCATTTCCGAGGTCAGAAAGTCCTTCTTCTCCAGTCGCGTCAGCGCCGTATACAGCGCCCCCATAGTGGGTTGCCTATTTGCCTGCGCCTTCAGCTCCTCCCGGATACGCACGTTGTAGGCGTCCTCCTGCAAGAAAACCACCGTCAGAAGGATCAATTCCTCCAATTCGCCGAGCTTAGTATCCTTCATTTGTTTCTATTTTGAAGTATTATACCCCAAAGTAAATCAATTAGTTTCTATTTTGAAGTAAACAGGAAATTATTTGTTTCTGTTTTGAAGTAACTGTCTCCGGTACTCAGAAAACCACCCCTAGGTTACAGGCTTGCATTATTTTTCTCCTCGCCAGCTATTGGGGTACTGAGGTACAGAAAAGAATTAGGGTGAAATGATCGGCTGGATGAAGAGCCGCAGCCAAGGAAAGCTGGTGAGCTGTTTAGGGGTCAGACCGGTCTTTCACAACGCAGAGATCGGCCTTCGCGGCGCGGTCTGACCCCTGTTACCAATCTGTCGCGAGCCTATCTGGCTCGTGACCAAGGATCGTGGAAGCCTCCGGGCTTCCCGAACGCTGCCGCGTTCGACATACCAAGCCGCCTATATCCACTAAAGGTGATGGTGAAATACTCAGCCAGACGAAGAGCCGCAGCCAAGGGAAGTTGGTGAGCTGTTTAGGGGTCAGACGGCTCTTGCAGGATGCACAAAAGCCGACTAGGCGTCCCCGTCTGACCCCTGCTACCTATAAGCGCAGCGCGCTCCTAATGAAATTATATCCAGGTGCCGCTCCGCTACAGAGTATCTATTTGGCGGCTCTCCACACAGCCGATCATTTCATCCAAAATAGAAAAGGTGCCCAGCACATTACCTATAAAGGAAATGCACTCGGCACCTTGTGAAATAAATTGCCCCTCGCCGTTATCGGTGTTTAAGCGGGGTGCCGCCCAGGGCTGCAAGCCAGTCACCGAAAACTTACGCGGTGGGACTCGCTTCGGTTTTAGCATTCTTCCCGCTGGCCACCATAAGCTTGCGCAGCAACCCTTCTAGTGGCAGCAGAGCAAAGGCGATAGCCGCTTCCAGGCCAAACTCTACAATGGGGTTGCCACCCAAGGTCAGTTGCGTTTTGGTTAGGTTCTGCAAGAACTCAATCACCAATATCAAGGTCAGGTAAGTAAGCACCCGGCTCAGGATGGTTCGGCGCATACGGGTCCGGTTGATGCGGAAACTAATGAGCAAGAAGAAGGTAAAAAAGGAGACCTCCACAAAGTAGAACCAGGGCTGCTCCCACCAGGGGGGTACCACTGAAAAATCCACCGAATAGGGGCGATTTTCGTTACCGAAAGCGTCGCGCGCCTGTACCTCCAGGGTATAAGAGCCCGGCGGCAAGAAGTTGAAGGTAATCGTGCTCTGGTCATCCCACGGCGACCAATCGCTGTTCAGTCCCTTCAGTCGGTAGCGGTATTCTATGTCTAGTTTACCCAGAAAATCAGGCCGGGTAAACTCAAACTGCACAAAGCTTGCCTCTTTGTTGATGACGAAGTCATTGAGCGGCAACCAGGAACCGCCTTGCCCATGCACACCCTTTAAAACCAGTTCATGTATTGGGGCCAGACTGGTAGAGTCCTGGTTATCGTATTGGTACATTTCCTCCTGCGGGGTGGTCACCCACAGGTTGCCATTCGTTTCGTCTATCGATAGGTGCTGAATCTGCTCAAACAGCAGCAGGTAATCCAAATTGACCTCCTCAGGATTGTCCGCCGTAATTTCAATCCACTGCTTACCGTTGTAGACCCACATCTGGTCTGGCGACGAATAGTGGTAGTCTAGCGGTGTGCCGTAGGTCTCCATCATCTCCTCATCCATCACTATGGAGTCAAGCGAAGCATCGAAACGGTGGTAGGCCTCCCCATTAACGAAGTGCATGGCACCGTCAATATTGACTGCGAAAAGAGGCTCGTAGTTGGGGTTGCGGATGGGGTACGAATGGAAGGTATGGGTAGTGTCCTGCCAGTCATACTTGAGCACGTGGTCAGGGCTTACGAGCCACAAATACTGATCATCCTCATTGATATGGATGATGGGCTCCAACAGCTGATCGTTGAGCGGGCGCTCCAGCCACAATTCCTCCCGCTGCTGTAGCAAGATTATCTCATCGTACAGGGTACTCAGCACCAGATTGCTGGTATCGCGCGTGGGGTATAGGTATTGCACAGGCTGGTCACTGATGAGCAAGGCATTGCCTTCGGAAACCTCATACACACCCGAGTGGCTACCCACCAGCAGCTTATCACCAAAGGTGACCAGCTGCTTACACTTGGCATCTATCCCCTCTACTTTCTTAAACACGTACCGGATGGATATCAACTCCCGCCTTACCCGCCGTTCGTAGCGGTATTGGGGTTGCTCCTCTTCCTCCTCTCCAAATAGTCGCTTCAAAAAACCGCCTTCCTCTTCTGCCTCTTGTTGGCGCTGCTCCCGGGCAGCTTGCCGCTCTATCCGCTGCTGTTCGCGCTGCGCCTTGCGCTCTTCCCGGGCTTGCCGCGAAAATAGGTTACCGAAAAAATTGCGCCGGGGCTCTTCTCCCTGATCCGCTTGGGGCTGTGGGGCGGGTTGCGCTAAGGGCCGGGTCCGCGTAGGGGCTGGTACCGGGGCATTGCGCTTACGCACGTAGTATACCGTTTCGCGGTAGTTGTTGATCTGGTCCAGGTAAAACACCCCCAAACTAGTGGCCACGTATAGCTGGCCTTGGTGTCGTTTCACGGAGAGGAGGTTGCCCTCCAAACCGGGATAGTGCGCAAAACTACGAATGGGCAATCCTGGAGAAATTCTGGAAAAGCCAAATTCATGGGCTACCCAGACCCCATAGTCCTCGTCTACCTCCAGGGCCAGCACCTCATTGTCAGGCAAGCCCGTATGGTAGTTGATGTGCTGTACCAGGGTGCCCTGCTGCGGATTCAGAAACAACACGCCTTGGTTGAGTGTGCCCACAGCCAACAGGGTGTCCTGTACCCACTGGGCGTTGAGCAGCCAGCTCTCCTCTAGTAGCGAATCCAGATCAGGAAACGCGGCCACCCATTGGTCATCTTTGAATTTCCAAAGGCCAGTATGGGTCCCGTAGATCGCCTGCCCGTTCAGTCGGTTGTGCACGGCTATAGTAAGGTCTCCCAGAGTATCCGGTAAGAAACCTGCCGAATCCAAGGCCATAGCATCTTCCGATACCAGGATGGTACCCGAACCCTCGGTCTCTATCAGTAACCGCCCCGGTTCTTTGAACATGGTACGGTAATAAAAGGACTCCTGCATCAGGGGCTGTAGCGGATTCTCTTCCGCATAGGGATCATAGACTACTACCTCATCCAAGGAGAGAAAATACACCTTGCCGCCCAGCACCTGCACATCAAACCAGGCTTTCGGTATATTACCTGCCTCCGACCGCAGGGACTGGTAGAGAAACTCACCGGACTCGGCATAGGCCACCTTGCCAAAGTCGCCTTCGCCCGCGGCATACAGAGTTCCGTCTGGCCCCTCGGCTAGGGCAAACACCGCCATGGGGGTATATACCAGGTCCCAGCTGTGCCCATCATACCGCAAAATTCCCTTTCGGTTCGCTACATTTACAAGTCCATTTTTATCGTACACCACATCAAAGTTGGTATGGTCGAGGCCCAGGGCTCTGGGGATGTGATGGGTGAGTAAGAAGTTTCCTTCCTGAGCAAAAAGTGCCTGACACGCAAAAAGTGAGGCAAACAGAACCATCGTTCTGATTTTCATAGGAATCGGTGTTATGGATTGCAGGTTATATCTTGGTAAATTTCTAAAAACACAGCATATATTAAAAGTAAGTTTTTGATAGTAACCGAACGATTTTTTTATCATGCCCCGCCTTCACAAGAAAAACCACTTCCTCGCATTTTTACTCGTTTTTATCTGGAGTTGTACCCATGCCCAAACCCACAGCTTGGAATATGTAGCCAACATGGGGGTGAAACTGGATATGGATGGGCAGTCCTTTCTTATGGATGCTCTCCATGACTTCTACAAGGAGGCCTACCGCTACACACCTGCCGAAACGATAGACCAGTGGTACGCGGAAGAGGAATTCTCGGCGGCCCTGGTCTCACATGCCCACGGAGACCACTTTGATGAGCGACTCAGCATGGAATTCCTTCGAAATTATCAGGAGGGGCACCTATTGGGCCCTACCCAACTACATGACAGCTTATACCTTCAGGGACAGGTACTCTCCTTAAAAAGAAGAGTGCACTTGATAAGTAAGGCCTCGCAGCCCACTACGGTATGGAAAAACCAGGGCATCGAGATCACCGGCATTCGGATACCCCACGCAAACCGCCGGCACCGCAGGGTCCAAAACATTGCCTGGCTAGTGGCGGGTACTACTCAGCGGGTTTTGCACCTGGGCGACTGCGAGGGGGATAAAGCGGCTTTTCGGAACCTAGCCAACATGCTGGATGGCGGTCCCACGCCCTATATCATAGCCCCTTACTGGTTGGGATTGTCCGCAGCGGGCAGGGACGCCATGCACCAACTCATAGCTGCGGAGCAAGGCAGCAGTCATTGGGTCTTTACCCACCTACCGCCCCAAAATTTTGAAGAGTACGTTACGTCTCTGCAAGAATTTTTTCCCGAAGCCACCATTTTTACCCAACCTGGCCAGAAAATTGCCCTCCGCTAGGGAGTCAAAGCTAGGAGAGTGCACCTCCTGGTTTTGCAAAAAGTTTGAATTAGTTCTCTTTCACCCTGTGTGAAAATCCGGCTATCTTTAACATTCAAGAATTTAATCCTATGAAATCTCTCATACCGCTGGCCCTCCTGGTCCTATGGGCTTTTGCGTGTTCATCTGAAAAAGAACAGACTCAATTTCTCATTGAAGGCACCATTACCAATGCTCCTGAGGCATTACCCATCTACCTAAGGGATGTATACACGGGAGAAGATGTGGACTCCACTACTTTAGAGGGCAACCTGTTCTCTTTCCGTGGCACCGTCCCCTTCCCTACTCGCTACGAGATCATCTATGACGGCCCGTTCGTATCGCATAACCACACCGTCTGGATGGAAAACACCCAGGTGGTGATTACCGCAGACTGGGAGCAAATGCGCGAGGCCAGCATTACCGCAGGCAAGGAACAGCAACTAGCCATGGAGGTAGAGGACGCTATGAGCCGGTGGAACCGGGAACATGCCCTACCCTACTACAACCGAGCGCTCTATGATCTGGATGACACGGCCATGATGGAGCTGATGGACTACCAGGAAAGCCAACGCGCGGACTATTACCTCCCGTTGTTAATTGACCGGGTAAACAGCTACTATGGAGTAGAAGAGCTATACAACCGCCGTGATCAGCTGGAACGTGATCAGGTATTGGCCCTGGCAAAAAAGCTGGACGATGAAATCCGCACCTCGCCCTATGGGCAAAGCTTGCTCCAGTACCTGGAAGAAGATCAGCTACAGGAAGGAGACCGCTTTGCTGATTTCGAGCTGGTCAATCTGAATAACCAGCCCTTGCACTTAAACGACCTGGTGGGCCAAGGCAAGCCCAGCATACTGGTATTTGGGGCCTTGGGAAAGATGCAGCAGTACCACCGAAACCTGATGGGTGGGTTCTACTATGAAAACAAGGAGGAGGTAGAGGTGATAGGGTACGTATGGGAGCATGACTTGAATCATTTTCAGCAGGACACTCTTTGGTACCGGGGAGTCCCTCTTTATACCGACTTCAAAAAGCAGCATAGCCCCATGGTAATCCGGTATGGGGTAGTCCATACGCCTACCGTTTTTGTGTTCGACCAGAAGGGCATTTTGCGTTATCGCAATGACCGATATAACCAGGAAGCTCACGATATTGCTCTCAGTTTGCTCAAAGGATCCTAAGTCTGCATTTCTGGAAAATATTTATCTTTCTTACTCAAACATCACCTACAACCCACTATGGAAAGCTCCGTTCTCAGTGACGTAATACTCCCCTTATCACTAGCTATCATCATGTTAGGCATGGGCCTTTCCTTAGTTCCGGACGACTTCAGGAGGGTCATCCGAATGCCCAAAGCAGCGGTGGTGGGGCTAATCAATCAACTCATTGTGCTCCCCTTGGTAGGGTTTGGGATTTGTGTAGTACTAGACCTGAGCCCCATGCTAGCGGTAGGGATGATGATTTTGGCAGCCTGCCCCGGCGGAGTGACCAGCAACCTCATCACCCATGTATCCAAAGGAGATTTGGCTCTTTCCATCAGCCTGACTGCCGTAGCTAGTTTCATCACGGTACTCACCATTCCCTTCATCACCACGCTAGCCCTAGGCTACTTCATGAACAGCGAGCAGACCATTGAGTCTCCGGTGGCAGATATTATGGGCTCTGTGTTCGTCATCACCATTGTGCCTGTACTGATTGGGATGTTTGTGAGAGCGCGGGCAGAAAAATTTGCTTTGCGTATGGAGCGCCCCATGCGCATTGCCTCGGTGGTCATTTTCGTGGCCGTGGTCTTAGGCCTAATCATCAGTGGCCGGGAAACCATCGTAGAATCCTTTGTGCAAATAGGTGCAGCTACCATCTTGCTCAATATCATTACCATGCTCGTTGGGTTCTTCTCGGCACGGGCCCTCAAGCTCAATTTGCCACAGGCCATTACGGTTACCGTAGAGAGCGGCATACAGAACGGCACGCTGGCGATTGTCATCGCCCTTACTCTACTGAAGCAACCCGAAATCAGCATCCCTCCTGCCATCTATGCATTGGTGATGTTCGCCACTGGAGGGGTGGTAATGATGATATTTGGAAGCCGCAAACAAGAAGCAAAACCCGCCTAATACTCCATGGCATTACATGAACTTGACTCGCTCCCTGCCCGGGAAATCATGCCCGGTTTTCACGGTAAGTTTGTACATACCGACACCCTCACCATGGCTTACTGGGACATCCACCCAGGGGCATCGCTACCAGAACACCAACACCCTCACGAGCAGGTAGTCAATGTACTAGAAGGGCAGTTTGAACTTACCGTAGCCGGCACTCCTATTTTGCTGGAAGCAGGTAAGGTGTATACCATTCCGGGCGACACGCCTCACTCCGGCAGGGCCCTTACTCCTTGCCGGATTCTGGATATTTTTCACCCTGCTCGGGAAGACTACCAATTGTAATCCACATACCCTACTGGGGCCTTTTCTTTATCCACAGACATGTATTCCATCCTTGGCAATCGCATTCGGCTTAGGCCTCTGAAGCCCTCAGATTTCCCGGTCTTTTTTGAGTACCGCTCCGACCCAGCGGTGTGCCGCTACCAGGGATTTGAAGTCTTTGATGAGGAGATGGCCCGGCAGTTTTTAGAGGAGCAATCACAGCTTCCGATAGCCCTGCATGGAAATTGGGTCAACGTAGGTGTGGAAGACCAAGTCAGCGGCCAACTAGTGGGTGACATTGCTACGCACATTCTGGAAAAAAACGAGCAACTGGTTGAACTGGGGTACACGATTCATCCTGCCCAACAAGGCAGGGGGTATGCCACGGAAGCCTTGCGCCTGATGCTTAAGACTTTGTTTGGCACTCAACACATTCATAAGGCTATTGCGGAAGTGGATGTGCGAAATCCGGCCTCGTACCAGCTATTGGAGCGGGTTGGATTTCAGCGAGAAGCCCACTTCCGCCAGAGCTTTTACGACCCACAAGACCAAGCTTGGTTCGATGAGTTTGTTTACGGATTGTTGGCTAGTGAATCCACGGAATAAAAAAGCACTACCCTAGTAGATCCATCTTTGCACAAGGCCAAAATTTTGGATTAGAGCTTAATGCGCAATCCGGTCCAGGCTACCTCAAAGCCTTCCCATCGCACATCCAGGCTCTCACGACCACCAAGGTCCAGCAAGGGGTTGGTATGGTTGAAATGGATAAAGGTGACCTTCTTTTTCTCTTCCAATGGAAGATCCTTGAGCAATTCCATCGTTTCCTCCACAAAAGGATGGGGAATTTCTGCCATATCCCGACCGGGAAGTTCATTGGCCGTGGCAAAGGTTGCATCCAACAAAGCCACGTCTACCTTGGCAAGCTCTTCGATCAAATCCTTCTCCCATAGCTCCCACTTGTTAATATCTGGGATAAACAGAACCGAACGATTGGGCCCTTCAATTCGGTAACCTACCGTTTCGCTATACTCATCCCGGTGTGGCACCAGAAAAGGAGTCACCCGAATACCCTCAGCCAGTTCCACTGGAACTCCATCTTCTAGCTGCGCCAGCTTAATGTTTTCCAAGGTGACTAGCTGTTCCCATGGGCCATTGGTAGATAAGAACTCCCGCATCTTGGGCATAGCATACACCGGCACCTGGCTGGCTCCGTACGCCTCTCGGCCCAAATGCATCAAGCCTGTATAGTGCCCTATATGGGCATGGGTCAGGAATATCCCGGAAGGCATACTGACTCCTGATTCCTGCTTTAGCTGCTGAAACTGCCAGGGAAAGTCAGGTGTCGCTTCGAACATCCAGCTTTGCATGGTAGCAGGATCCACTAGCCCCAAGCAAGTAACCCGCTCAGGATCCCTCTCCCCCCGCCAGGCTGGCATGCAACAGTCCTTTTCACAGCCCACTTGCGGATAGCCAGCATCTTGGGCAATGCCCAATACTACGATAAAAGGAGGGCTTTGCGCCTCAAGCGCTACCGGAAACAAGAATAATAGTGGGAGCAGAATTCTCATGGTAGCTTAGGTTTAAATAGACACAAGAGCCAAGACAAAAGAGTCAAGACCATGGTGCGGTGATAATCTGGCAATGCTGCTGCAATCTAACTTCTCCTTCAGCAGTTTCAACGAAACAATACTTCGCCTAAGCCCAC
>JBCBHI010000010.1:0-18284 GCA_038525885.1 Bacteroidota bacterium | reverse complement strand
CCAACGCGCAGGGGATGTACTTGATAGAGGAAATGCCTGTAGGGGTGTACCACATCACGGCGCAGGCGGCTTTTTTCGCCCCCTTCATGCGAGAGGATGTAGCGGTGGTGTCTACCAAGGAAACCATCATCAACTTTGAGCTCACGCCGTCTCAGATTTCACTGGATGAGGTGGAGGTGACGGCCAATCCTTTTCGTGGTGAGGCGCTCAATCATTTGGCAACGGTAAGTTCGGTGACGATTACCCCGGAGCAAACCCGGAAGTTTGCCGGCAGTTGGGATGATCCGATGCGGGTAATTACGGCTTATCCTGGGGTGGTGCAACAGACTTCTGGTTTTAACGACTTTAGTATCCGGGGCAATGCTCCTACGGGAATGCTTTACCGCCTGGAGGGTGTGCCTATCCATAATCCTAATCACTTTGGGCAGGCAGGCACGGCTGGTGGTTTTGTGACTCAGTTTAGCTCAGAGCTATTGAATAGGAGCGATTTCTTTTCCGGGGCTTTTCCGGCCGAGTTTGGCAATGCCACCGCCGCCGCGTTCGATTTTCGGTTTCGTAGTGGAAACAACGAGCGGCGGGAACATACGGTAAAGGCCAGCTTGTTTGGCTTGGATTTGGCTACCGAAGGGCCTTTCTCTCAGAATAGTAAGGCGAGTTACCTGGCAAACTACCGCTATTCTACTTTGGGAATTCTGGCTTCCTTCATTGATGTGGGTGGCGTACGGCCCAACTACCAAGATTTTTCCTTTCTGGTGGATTTGCCCGCCAAGAATGGGGCGACATTTAAGGTCTTCGGTATTGGGGGCCTGAGCGACCTTACGGTGGGGCAGTCAGGCACTGACAGTACTGAGCTTTCTTTGGATGAGCGCAGATCACGACGCCAGCAGGGGAATAACTCTGGGGCAGTAGGCGTAGCGTACTACTTGCCTACCTCTGGGCAAAGCTACCTGCATGCGGCGGTTGCTACTTCTGCTGCGCAGTACTACGATAACGCTCAGTTTTTGGAGGACGACTTCACCTGGTCTGAACGGGACTTTTCGGAATACCGAATGAGCCAGATCTATGCTACGGTAGACTACAACCATCAGTTTGGGAATAGGCATGCGAATAAAACAGGGCTTGTTTTAGGCCATCAGCAGCATGCCTACGGTGCTGGTCGCTATGCCCTCTTCTTGGACGCTATTGACACCCTGAATACCACGGCAGGCGCTGGGCAGCACTTACAACTCTTTACCCAGTCCAAGTTTGATTTGACGCCCCGGCTTAGCCTGAATGCCGGGGTGAATTTTCTGTATTTCTTCTTGAATGGCAGAAGCAGTGTGGACCCACGCTTGGGGCTGACGTACCTCTGGTCAGAGAATAAGAAGGTATCGGTAGCCTACGGACACCATAGTCGGATAGAGAACCTTACGGTATACTATACCGAGAATCCTGAGGGTTTTGAGGGCCAGGGATTTGTTAATCAGGACCTTGGGCTAATGAAGGCCCACCACGGTGTGGTGAATTACACGCAGATGTTGACCCCTTCTCTAAAGCTGTCTCTGGAGGGTTACTATCAGCATCAGTATGACGTGCCCGTGGAGGTAGACGGACTGTACACTGTGCAGAACCTGTACGGGCAACTGCCCAACGTGGCGCTAGCCAATACGGGCGTAGGACAGAACTATGGGGTAGAAATGCTGCTGCACCGTTTCACCAAAAACGGTTTGTACTATATGATATCGGGTTCTGTTTTTGAGGCCCGCTATGACGTAGGCGATGGCATCTGGCGGAATCAGGAATTCAACCAAGGGTTCTCCTACAATATACTGGTGGGTAAAGAGTACAGCCTAAAGCCTAAAGGGGATAAGGACCGGATCATGGGGCTGAATATGAACTGGCGGCATTCTGGCGGTACCTGGCGCAACCCCATCGATCTGGAAGAATCTCGCCTATACGGCTGGACCCAATACGATTGGTCGAACCCCAACTCAGTAGAGCAGCCACAAATCTATAACTTGGATTTCACTTTTACTTGGCGAACGCTTCGAGCCAAAGTGTCGGGCGACTTCTATGTGAGTATCAAGAACCTGTACAGCAACCGAGCGGTGATCAATATTGAGTACGATGCGGTGCTGGATGATATTGATACGACACTGGACTACACCACCATTCCGATTATCGGGTATAAGGTTACATTTTAGAAGGAATCCGTCTTCTCGTTTACCTGCCAAAAGTGGAATGTTCCGGGATAGCGAGGGCTGGACCAGAGATACCTTTTCTTTCTGTAGGGCGGGAAGCATGCTTCCCGCCCTACAGAAAGAAAAGGCTTAGGGTCGGTTGGGTTGTCTAAATCTGGTAATGTTACCCCTAAGTTCATTCCAAATTCGGAACCAAAAAGGGCCACCTAAGGCCAGAGCCAGCACAGTAATGATGTAGCCTACTATTTCTTTGGTTTCATACCATGCTAGATAATTGTATTTCTCTTTTTCGGGTGGCAGGTAGGTAATTGACGCTTTCACGGTAATCTTGTTGCCGTCTTTGTTGATTATAGAATGCGAGGTTTTTTCTATCTCCGCAGCACTTAAATATCTAGTGGGGTTAAAGTGTAGGTGGAATAAAGTGGTACGGCCATCCCAAATTATTTGGAGGCTATCTATAGGAATTTGGGGCCAGGTCCCTGACACCACATCCTCAATACTATCTATATTAGAAAGCGGCACCGACCATTGGGTAGGATAGTGATAGGCTACTGCTGATCTATATTTCTCTTGTTTCGGGTTTTCTTCGGTTTTTGATAGTTTCACTCCAATCATGATTGTATCCAATTTGTTGTTCCTACCTAGGGCAAAATGGTTTTGCTTGAGACTATCACGCAGCGCTTGGATGAAATAATCGTTCATTAATGTCTCTCCCTTTTTTATAGGATTAATAAGGTATTCCGCATGTATGGGCCATACTCTCGTACTTTCCTGCTGCATCCACTCGTCCCAGTTTAGACTCAATTTATGTACTTGAATAGACTGATTGATCCATTCGTCAAGTGCCTTATTCCAGGAGACTGCCTCACTTGGTCCGGGTGGGGCTAAAGTATCTAATTCAAATACTGCCATAAAAACGGTGTCTTTGGCTATGCGAGGCAGTTCCCTGGGCCTGAAGATTGGAAGTCGCCACTTTTTGTCATTGAGCGTAGCCAAGAGATTGTCCAGGTTGGGTAGTGTGGGGTCCAGGGTACTGGAATCCTCCGTGGTATTTTCAATCAGCTCCTGAAGGGCCTCGCTCTGAGCTTGATTATTGGCTAAATAGTCACCAACCCTAATTAGGTTTAGGTCAAAAGCGATGGTGACTACCAGGGCAAAAAAGCCCAGTGTAAGCCGTAAATCGGACCAACGGCGATATCTCTTTTTGCTCACTTCCCCGAAGTCATTAAACCAATTGGCCAATACTTCTTTGAGCTTATCAAAATCCTCAATACCGAGGATAAGGCTTTGTATTTTTTCACCCAGTCGATGTTTTTCATCGCCTTCGGGTTGTTGGAGAAGAACAGATAAGCCCCCTCGAAACTTCGCAATCGGTGTGCCTGCTTGATTCTCTTTTTGCTTTTGAGTCCAGGCAATTAACGCATTGGCAAAATCATCGTTGGCAATGGCAGTAAGCTTAGGATGTTGGAAATTTCTATAATACCATTTCGCAAGCTTCTTGTGCCACAGTACTGGCTTTTGTTTTTCGGTATGGTTCCAGAGTTCAAATGCGGGACAGATATCTTTCCAAATACTGGGGCCTAAAAACAGTTTCATCTCTTGGTTGAGAAATCTCTTTCGAAGCCAATTGCCTAGAAATCGCTCGGTAAGTTGAGAGGTAAGCGTAGAGAAAGTAAGAACCAGAAACAGCAGTACCAGAATGATGGTAAGCGTATGATTGAAAGTAAGCATAGGCTTTAGAGGTTTAATTCTTTCTGTAGAATTTACTTAAAGTCTATATGCCTCTTGTCCTAAACTCGTTGAATATCCCTGTTTTCCAGTATCTATTTACGGGTTTTCCCTTATGGCTATCTCTGCCCAGAAGAGTACGGTGCACGGCTGGTCTCTACAAATTCGCCGCTGGTGACATTGCCTTCGATACGCTCACATACGCTTGAGTCATTGAGGGCCGTATAGGCCCTTTGGGTTTCTACCCACATCTCATCAAACCAGGCATAGGTTGACCAAGACTGTGCGCAGTATCCTTGGGTTTCGAAGGAGGTGAGTGTTTGGTTTTCATGGTCGATGGACCAGCCGGGTAGTTCCGAAAGGAATTCATCCCAATAATATTCCTGAAGGATGGGGTCGTAGATCCAGATGGGATACCAGCGGTTGCCCGTGGCCCCGGCGTTGTTGAAAGCCATGAGATCAAGGTAGCCGTCAAAGTTCAGGTCCTCCGTTCGTACCAGGCCTTTTACTTGGTCTTCGGGCCATTCGCAGACACAGTCCTCTGGAAGGGAAAGGGTCTGTTCCACAGCTCCTGCCAGCTGGATTTCGGTGGGGTATAGTAAGTTCAGGAACTTATCGGTGGTGCCCGTTACCCGGATATTTAGCTCCTCGCCCGCATCATTGAAAATGGTGGTGAAGGCTACGGATTGCTTCTCTTTGGTAGAACGCATGAGCATGTTGACTTGCTGCTCTACTCTGGCGATATAGTCGGGGGTGGTGAAGAAATCCGTAAAGGGGTAGAAAATGGGAGAAAAGCTGTTCGTGCGTTCCCGAAAGGAGGCATCGAAAGGGAAATATTCGACGCCCAATGCCTTCGCTACCCGGTCTTGAACTAGTGTATGCTGTACCACCGCGTCCCCGATGCCAAACAGACCAAACACCATATAGTTTTTGACTGCCAACAACCTGTACTCCTCGGCATGCTCCGAGCCTGTTTGGCTGCGGATCAAGGCATTCTCAACCACTTCGAGCAGCAACTTCAGGTCTTCTTCGTGCCCTTTGTATTGTTTTACCACCGGCTCGCAATGCAAAAACTTGAGCGCATTCAGTCGGTCGGTATCTGATATGGCTTCAAAGTATCGCTGATGCCACATTTTGATGGTGCCGCAGGCCCAAAGGGATGGCGAAAGCGATAGTAAACCGAGGAGTAGGGTGGTACGGAGCATGAGGAGAAAACGTGTTAAGGTGCTAATTAGGCAATGAGTAAATACAAAAGCTAAGGCGTGACCACAGGTAAGTCTTTAAAAAAACGATGTACAATTGGGCTTGGTATGACTAGGCGTTGACAGTAAGCAATTCACTCCACTGGGTAGTATACCGTGGGCTCCGCATTTCCGCTTTCATCTGCCAGCTGTATTCGGTCCCTTCCTTGGCGTATTTCAATGTCCCTTTTCCATGCTGGGCAGTAAGCTGGTCCATTACCTGCATCAGCTTGTCGGTTTTGGCCGGAGTATCTGATTGGAAGAGGCCACGCTGGGCGCTGCTCTTGGGAGCTAGTTCGTACAGGGTAATGCCTGCTTTTTTGTACCGAATTCCTTCCTGGTAAACCTTTCGCAATGCCGCCAGCGCGTAGTGTATGAGCTCTGGGGTATGGTCCGTATGTCCGGGCAGAGTGAGCGTCATACTGTTGCGGTACTGTTGGTCCTGGGTGCGAAACTTGTTGGTTTTTACACTTACATGTAGGGCTCCGGCTACCTGTTTTTGCTCGCGCAACTTGTGTGCAGCACGGGTAGTGTAAAAAGTAACGGCCTCCTCTAGCTCACTTAGCCGGGTTACTCCTTCACCGAAAGAGCGAGTAAACATCACCATGCGGCTGTCCTCAGGATCGTGACCTATTTCTACCCGGTCTTCTCCCCGCAGTTCGTGCGCTACCCGTTGCCCTATCACCTTGAGAGTTTTGCGGACCCACCCTTCAGGGGCATCCCTGAGTTCTTTGGCAGTATGGAAACCGACATCTCGCAGGGTTTCGGCGAATCCTCGGCCAATCCCCCATACCTTGCCCACGGGCGTTTGGTCCAGGATTTCATCTAGCTGGGGATGCTCCACCAAGCTGACTACTCCTTGGCTGTTGGGGAGCTTTTTTACTTGGTCAGCGGCAATTTTGGCCAGGGTTCGGCTGGTGGCAATCCCCACCTTCACCGGAATGCCCGTCCACTGGTAGACGGTATTACGTATCTGTTGCCCGTAGGTCCAAAGCTCCTCCGTGGGTACGTGCCCAATTTCTGCAAAGGCTTCGTCGATGGAGTACACTTCTACCGCGGGGCTGAAATGTTCAAGCGTATTCATAACGCGCTCACTCAGGTCGCCGTACAAAGTGTAGTTGCTGCTGAAAACCCGTACCCCGTGGCGATCCATCTCCTCCCGGGCCTTGAAATACGGGACGCCCATCTCTATGTTCAATGCCTTAGCTTCAGGGCTGCGGGCAATCACACAACCGTCGTTATTGCTCAAAACCACCACAGGCTTGCCGCGGGCATCCGCATCGAACACGCGTTCGCAACTCACATAGAACTGGTTACAATCTACCAGAGCATATACTTTCATTTCACTCCGTGAATGACGTAAGTAACCACCCCCCACACCTCAAAGGCTGCCCCTTCATCAATCTTTTGAGGTGGAAACTCTGGATGCTCAGCTTCCAGATACATGCCGTCAGACTTTTGGCGCAACCGTTTCACGGTGAAATTATCGTCTACTACCGCAATCACCACCTTCCCATCCGTAGGAGGTATGGATCGGTCCACTACCAATACGTCGCCATCAGATATTTGGGCACCTTCCATGCTATGCCCGGATACCCGCACCATAAAAGTTGCCGTGGGGTTCTTCACGCACAGCTCGTTCAGATCGAGCGCCCGCTCCATGTAGTCATGGGCCGGGGAGGGGAATCCGGCGGGTACTGGGGCAGCGAGAAGGGGTATCTTTTGATTCATGTCTGTCTCAGGCTCCTACACTTTCTACAAAAACCCATATGAAAGTCGCAGATTCTATTTGGTATATGGCTTATAGTTCATGCTCATTGAAAATTTAACGTATTTTTCCCTTAATGGGAGAGTTCGATAAGATTCTCAAGGAGAATATTGAGGCGGTATTTATCCCGATAAGTGAGAAACTGCTGGGGATAAAAATAGCCTCTACACGAGAGGTACCTGAGAAATTACAGACCACCTTGGAGCGAGAACCTGATTTCCTTAAATGGGTAACGGACGACGCTGGAAAGGAGTTTCTACTTCATCTTGAATTTCAAACCCGGGATGAGCCCAAAATGGTCTATCGCATGGCAGAGTACAAAGCGCTTTTACTTCGCAAATTTGAGATGCCCGTCCGGCAGTTTGTGCTTTTTCTGGGCCGAGGAAAATCGAAGATGAAAACTGATCTTCCTATCGGCCAGCAAATCACGGGTTTTGAACTCAAAAACCTAAGTGAGGTGCCAGTGGACTCAGCACTTAATTCAACCGTGCCAGAAGAAATTCTACTAGCCATATTGAGCGATTACCCAGTGGAGGAGGCCGAGGGAGTAATTCGAAGAATTATTGAACGACTGGTGGCTTTGCAAAACGATCCAGTGACCCTCCAACGTTATTTACAACAGTTGATCATCCTGTCTCGTTTACGTAAATTAGATAAGGAAACAGAAGAAATAACAGAGCAGATGCCTATTACTTATGATGTAGAATCGGATGCCTTTTATCTGAAAGGTCTGGAAAAAGGCAGTGAACGCCAGCAGCGAGCGACCATTATTACTATGCTGGAAGAAGGTAAATTATCTGTGGAGCAGATAGCGCGCTACACACAAGCTACTCCAGAAGAAGTAGTAAAGATCAAGGGTGAATTAAGCTAACAGCTCCAGTTTCTTGCAAAACAAAACCCCAGCCTCCAAGAGACCAGGGTTCAAAATTCTTTATCCTTCCCAGCTTATCATCCGCCTCCACTACCTTGGAAGTAACGATCTTCAGGGTCGTCATCTGCATCACCAGCATTATCAGAGTCTTCCTCTGAATTGACCACCTCGGTGATTTCTACCACCTTAAATTCTACACGACGGTTTTTGGCCCGGCCGTCAGGGTTATCCGTGCCGTCGGGATTGGTGTTACGGGCGATAGGCTGTGTTTCCCCATAACCGCGCGAGTATATACGGTCCTGGTCAATGCCTCGCTCAATGATGAAATTCACTGCCGATTCTGCCCTGCGCTGTGACAGCAATAGGTTGTCCGCGTTGGAGCCTACACTATCAGTATGGGCACTCAGCTCGATGCGAATCTGAGGATTATCTTCCAGGATTTGCACCAGTTTGTCCAGTTCAATCGCTGAGGCATTGTTGATGTCAGCGCTGTTAAACGCAAAAAGGATGTTTTCCAGTACAAAAGACTGATCCTTCACGATGGGATTCAGAACCAAGTCCTGATTGAAGGTCCGGTTGGTCACCAACTCGGTTAGGGTGCTTTTGTCTACCGATCTACCTACAGTACTAAAGGCTTCGCGAGCGGTAAAGTGAGTAGGCTGTTTATCAGCAATCAACTCATAGTCTTCTTCTGGGTACACCCGGAATTCAAACTGTCCAGTATTGGTGGTATAGGTTTCCTCCAATACACTCCCGTCCTCCCCAATCAACTTGATGTGAGTGCCCGAAAGAGGCTTGTTTTCTATCTGCCCATCTGTGTCTGCGGCTTCGTAAGCAATTCCTGCCAAGTAGTAGTTCACTACTTTCAAGTCAGGGTCATTGTTGACGAAAGTGTAAATGTCATCGTCTCCTTGTCCCCCAGGGCGATTACTGGTGAAAAAACCTTTGGCAGGATCGAACAGAAACAAACCGAAATCATCAGCCGCAGAATTGATGGGCACCCCTAAGTTTTGGATGGCAATTTGCCCACGCTGGCGTACCGCTACAAAGAGGTCAAATCCGCCCAGACCAGGATGCCCCGTGCTGGAAAAGTAGAGCTTACCATCAGGAGAAGCATAAGGGAATACCTCGTTGCCGGGCGTGTTGATCTTATTGCCCATGTTGCGCACATTGCCCCAGCGGCCACGGCCGTCACGTGTAGCTGCGTAAATGTCTGTACCGCCGTATCCATTTTCCCGGTTGGATGCAAAGTACAAAGTACGGCCATCACTACTAAAGGTAGGGCCACTATCCCAAGAGCGAGGATCGCTGGCGCGGATCATGCGGGGCTCCGTCCAAGTCCCGCGGCGGGTATAGCGGGTTTCGAAGAGATTTACCTCCTCATCACCCCGGCGTCCTCCCCGGTTACCTTTGGCAAATACCATTACCGATCCGTCGGGAGAGAAGGTAATGGAACCTTCGTTGACCAACGGATCGTTGATCAAGTCGTCCAGCATCTCCAGGGTTTCCATATCGGGCCGCGCCCCGTTGATTTTTACCTTGTATAGGTCAGTTTGGGCAAGCCCCGTGGCCTTAGACACCTTGCCACCTCCGGTAGCTCTGGTGAAGAACAGCTCGCCTTTATTATAGACTGGAGAGTATTCTGCGGCGGGAGTATTAATTGCTTCCAGGTTTTTCACCCGGTAATAGCTGTCCTCGCCCAGCAGATTTTGGACCACGTCCAGGTTTTGGGATTCCAGCTTGGCCCGCTCGATGTACTCAAAGTTGGTAGCTGCGGTCAGGTAATCATCCAACTGCGATTGGGCTTCCTCGTATTCCTCATTGGCCTTCATGGAGAAGGCCAGGTAAAACTCAGCCGCTTCATCGTAGTAGTCCGCATCGATGGCGTTCTCATAAAACGGGCGCGACTCACGCATGCGGTTCGTGAGGCGAAAGCATTCCCCAATCTGAAAATTAGCCTCAGCGGTGTATTTGGAGTTTCGGGCGGCCTTCTCGTAAAGAGGAATGGCAACCTCATACTGGCCACGCTCGAAGGCCTTATTCGCACTTTTCATGGGACCACAACTGCTAAGTATGAGAAGGCTCAGCAAGGGCCAGGCTAGGATACGGGTAATAGAGTGGGTATTCCGCATGGGTGTAAATTAAAATATATCTCAATACGCTTTGGCCACTACTTGAAGTAGCGTGCCAGCCAAGAATCCCCGGCCGGGATGGTCCAACGCGACTCTAGATCGTGCTTGTTGGTCACCATAGGATTAAACGTAACAGTCTCGGGAGTAATTTCACCCGCTGCTACCTTCTCCTTGATTTGCTGCATGGGCATCATGAATATTTCGCCTTCGCGAAGGAATGCCACTTGAGACCGATCCGTAAATACCACCCCCAAATTTTGTTCCAGTTCATTCACACAATGGACCGATGCATCAATAGAGCAGCCAGTAGGTACCGTAAAGCCTTCGTCAACTGTCAGTACCAAAAATCGTTGGTGGTATACCTTCACATCACCTTTTACTGGCTGGCCATGAGCTTGCCATTGCTCAATAAAGGTCCGCACAAAAGCCTCGGTGTGTGTTACTTCTGTTTCTGTAAGAGACCGATTAGCTTGGTATATCCATACCCGGCTGGTGGCCGGTAGTTCGTCATAAGGTACTAGCATAGGCTACACAATTAATAAGAAGGGTAAATTAACTACACTTTTTAACTTTTTTGACCCTTCACAAGTTCATCCGGTTGGCTTTGCCACGAGTGGCACCACTTTTTTACTACAGGATGCATCCGGCTTTACTATTCCATAACGTAATTATATCCTTTCGAAACTATTCAAGAAACAGAAATCTGTTGGGACGTCCCCCTCAGTACAAGGTTTTTTGAAAATGAGGAGTATAAGCCATGGATACCTCCACCTTAAAGTAAATTTCACTGCCCATATTGGTAGTACTGCTGGGAGATAGTTTACCCTAACCTAAGCGAGAGCATAGTTCTTACTCTAGGGGCATTATTTGGCAGGAAATTCTGCCGAATCCTCAAGTCCATTCAAGAAACAATCTAGTTCATTGGCAACTGTTTAGGCTGCTACCCTGTGAAACCAATCATTTGATTTAGTAAATATTTATATGTTATTCACATTTTGCATATTCATTGGTATTTTACTTCGGCACCAATCGAATATACTATGTGGCGCAAAATATGGCTCAGTGCCTTCTGTTTTGGCCTTTTGACATCCAGCTATTCCCAAGTTGCCAGTTTCCCCTATTTCCAAGACTTCGAGACCTCCCTTACCACGGGAGAAAATGTATGGTTTTTAGAAAACTGGTGGGGTAATGATGTGCGAAGTACTAACAGCCGAATTAACACTCGTAGCTCACCCGTAGCCTCTGGGAACCAGGCTTTGGTGGTGGTACCTACCAGTAGTTTTGATGGAGAAATCATCCTGCTATCTGACTTTCAAAACCTGATTCATCCGCAGCTCACCTTTTTTGCAGCAAGTGATAAAAATGGAGCTACTTCTACTCGCCCCAGTCTGGTGTACTTGGACTGGTCCGTAGACTCAGGGCTTACCTATGGTGCTCCTTTGAGGATTGGTAATGAGAGTGCTTTTCCTAACGAAGACTTTGTCGCTTATGAGCGGTTTTTAGTGGATCTCCCAGATTCCTTGACCGAGCATGAAAAGGTGCTGGTCCGGTGGACCGTTTCTCGTGGAGAGGGCAGTGGGAGTGCAGCCCGTTGGTTACTGGACGCAGTGACCTTGCAGGAAGCCGGACCTAAACTTAGCTCGGTGGTAGTAGCCAACAAGAATACTTTAGTAGCCAGCTGGGATTCTGATTTGGATAGTGCTTCAGCTACTGCGCTTGCTAATTTTGCACTTTCCTCCGGTACTATAGTGTCTGCGGATTGGTCATCCCAGGCTCCGCAGCAGGTTACATTCTCCACCACCGATTTGCCAGACGGTACACAATTCCTCAGGGTAAACTCGATTACTTCCGCAGCGGGCAATACACGGACCGAGCCCGACTCCTTTTCGTTCTCCTACTTACAATTGGCGCTCGATAGCTTGGTGATTTTCAGCGACTCCTTGATTTGGCTGCAAGCCAATCAAAACTTGGCCCTACCCACCTCACAGGTTTCCTTTTCTGATAGGACCCTGAATTCAGTCCAATATGCACAGGATAGCACAAGCCTGTGGGTTGGTTTTTCTCCTACGCTCAACCCTGGAGACCAATTGGCAATCACCTTCGATTCTTTACAAAACAGCCAAGGAAACAGCTACTATTCGGCGGTAGAGAATCTCACTTTTCGGGCCCAACTCCGAGTGCTGGAAGGGACTGTGTTGGACCCAAGGCATCTTGAACTAGTGTTCAATTATCCTGTAGACAGTATTTCGGCTTACGAACTTTCCAATTTTACCGATTTGTCGACTGGAGATAACGTAACCGAAGCAAATTGGTCTTCCTCTGCACCAGAACGCATTCAATTGACCTGGCCAGCTGAATTCAAGTCTGGCGATTTCGAGCTAGGCATCAATAAGCTGGCCGCTCAAGATGTGGCGGTGGATTTGCTCGATAACGCTGTTTTTGCCTTTTCTTACTTACCCTTACAAATGGAGGAGTTGTGGGCATTGGATCCACAAACTTTGCAACTGGTTTTCAATCAGCCGATTCCTCTTCCGGAACTTGATGCATTTCTGCTAGATGGTGAGATGGGCAATCCCTCTGTGGTATCCCTTTCCAATGATACCCTAACTCTGGTTTGGTCACAGGAAATGGTGCATAACCAATACCAGCTCAACGTGTCGGGCCTTATCAACCTAAATGGAAATGCACCACTTGATACGAGTTTGGTTTTCTTTTTTGAGAGTGACATTCCAGCAAGTACTTTCCTTATCAATGAGATTTTCGCAGATCCGAATCCTAAAGGTTTAATACCAGATTCGTTGGTTTGGCCTACGGAGAGCGATCGCGAATTTGTAGAGTTGTTCAATGCCAGTGAGCGGACGTATTCCTTAGCGGGCTGCTCACTGAGTGGAACGGAACTAGACACCGTTTCCGTTGGCCCAGGCGAGTGGATACTCCTTTTGCCCGATACCACGGGATACGGTGCTACGGGAGCCCTTCTCACAGTGGCAGACTGGAATGGCCTGACCAATAGCGGGGAAGCGGTTTGGTTAACGGGCCCAGGGGGCACCTTGGTAGATTCTCTAAGGTTTACGGATAGCTGGTATCAAGACGCTCAAAAGGAGGGTGGCTGGTCGCTGGAGCGGATCAATCCTTTGAGAAACTGTAGTGACGAGAGTAACTGGCAAGCGTCGGTGGATGCTACTGGAGCTACCCCCAACCGGGCCAACAGTGTATTGGACTTGAGTCCAGATGTAACCGCGCCTTATTTGGTGAGTCTTTCGACCTACTTTCCTGATTCTTTGCAGCTTACGTTCAATGAGCCCATCATCACTGATACTAGCTTCCTCGCCTGGCAAATCAACCCGTCAGCCCACTTTACGGGCCAATGGGCCAGCGATCAAAGAAACCTATGGCTGCAATTTCCTGATTCTATACAGGCCAATATTGAATACACTCTAAGGCTTGATTCGTTAGCAGATTGTGCCGCCAATTACTTGGTGGATACTACGATTTCCTTCATTTGGGATACCCAAGCTCCTGAGTTGGTAGAGGCATACCTGGTGGAGCGAGATGAGGTGAGACTGGTGTGGAATGAAACCATGGCAGCCGAGCAGGATGCCTCCTGGTACTTTGCTTTATGCCAATCATTGCAGAGTGCCACCCTGGCTTCTGATCAGGAGGTTCAGCTACTATTTGAGGAACCGTTTCTGGCGGCAGACTCCTTATGGGTAGGATGGGACGCCGTCCCTGATCGTGCAGGCAATGGGTCAGATAAGGACTCGGTACTACTTCGTTTCCAAAATGCTGTAGATACTGCATTTAGCCTTTCTGACCGCGTGACTACGGTAGTGTTCACTCAAACCCTTGGAGTAGGAGGACTGAACCCAGCAAGCTATTATCTGGAAGACCGGGATTTTGAGCCTAGCCAAATAGTTCTGAATGGAGAGGCAGGCAATGCGGTCAACCTGATCTGGCCAGAAGCGCTTGCTGAGGACCGAACCTATTCGCTTCGCATCAGAGAGGTGTTTGATGGCCAGGGTGAGAGGTTATTCACCCCTACCACTGCATTTATTTGGGATCGGGAAGCTCCACGCATCGATTCCGTAGCGGTAGCCTCGACAACTGAATTGCTTGTTTATTTTGATGAGCCGGTGGACGCGGTATTAGCAGAGATACCTGCAAATTATACTCTAGTGCCGGGCGAGGCTCAGCCGCTATTTGCGGAAAGGATAGGGGAAAAGACCGTTAGTTTAGTTTGGGCAACCCCATTAGTTCAGGAAGAAACCTACACGCTAGAGGTCAGGCAGTTACCAGATTACCTAGGGAATGTCTCCTCACGGGCCCGAACCTATGATTTTGTTTGGGATACCACGGCCCCTTCACTGCTAGAGCTTGCCCGGCTTTCTGATTCCATTGTCCGTTTCACGTTTTCCGAACCGATTGCCTCTTTCGATACCCTTTGGGTGGAGGGAACCCCATCGGATTCGTTGGTGCCTAATCCCTACCAGCACTCTGTTTGGTATGCTCTCAGTAGCACAGGGAAGCAACACTACCAGGCCAACCTGTATGATGAGGTGGGTAATTTGCTGTCTCTTGATACTCTATGGACTGCTCCCGCCGCCAGGTGGGTGCGGGCGTGGTTTACCTCAGATACCACTTTGTTTTTGCAGGCCTATCCACCAGATGCAGGCACAGCCTTAGCTATTACAGATTTTAGTTGGGCCTCAGCGAGAACTTCCCAACGGATTAGCCCAGCAAAGTCGGGTGCCTACATCCTCACGTTTGACTTGCCAATAGTAGAGAGAGAGGGAGACACCTTGCGGACGGAGCCCTTTTCCAATCAGTCACTATCCTTGACTTTTCCGGGAGTGATCAGAGAAGTGGAGTGGGTGAGTCCGCAATTGCTAGCATTGGAATACTCCGCTGATCTTCAGGGTTTTCCGGTGATTTCTGCCTCCGATTATCTTGTGTTACCGGATTCTATTTCGCCCGAAGCAGTAGTGCGAACGGAAACGGGTGAGCAGTGGATCTTCTCCGATTCTTTGCAGGAAAATACCTCCTATACACTGGCGGTCCCCTACCGCTGGGACGGTTGGGAGTCAGCGCTTCCCTCAGTGAGTTTTTCCCTCTACAAAGACACCCAAAGCCCGGATGTCGATAGCATGTGGGTGACAGGCAGAAGGCAGCTTAAAATTCGGTTCACAGAAACTGTGGAGCTAGCTAATGAGGCTCTTTCACTAAGGTCCAGGAACAATGCCGTGGCGGATGTGGATGAGTTGAGCCCAGGGGTTTATCTCTTGGAATTTGAGGATCGCTTTCAGGAATCAGATAGCCTCTGGCTTTCCATTGCCTATGTGGAAGATTCCGTTGGGAACGTGGGTACGGATCTGCAAGCTGGTACTCAGGTTCCAAATTGGCCAACCCCTAGGCCTGGGGACGTACTTTTCACGGAGGTAATGGCAGACCCCACTCCATCCGTCGGTTTGCCTGAGTTTGAATATGTGGAACTGGAAAATGTATCTCCAACGGACTTCTGGCTAGAAGATTTGCAGATAGCGGATAATCGGGACACCGCCCAGCTGCCCGCTACCTGGTGGCCCTCCGGCAGTCATTTACTTCTCACGGGGTCTTCGGCGTCAGGGCGCTATAGTGATTCCATTTTCAACGTCTCAATTGCCGGATTTCCTTCCCTTAACAATGCAGGAGAGACCCTCTCCCTACTGGATATTGATGGCGAAATAGTGGCAACCATTACCTATACGGATGCTTGGCATACAAGCGAGTCCGCAGAAGCGGGGGGTGTTGCTCTGGAAAGAGTGTCTGGGGATAATTCTTGTTTGGGGGCTGAGGCTTGGGCTACCTCCTTGGGTCTGCTTGGGGGAACACCTGGTTATGCGAATTCTCTCTCGGAGTGGTCGCCAGATACCTTGGCACCGCAATTAGTTGCTACCGGCCTGGTTTCTCCTTCCTCCCTTCAATTAACGTTTTCTGAGGCCTTGGATACCCTCAACTATCCTACCCTTACCCTGTCATCACCCTATTCTATCCAATCCCGATACTTCAATGGAGCAGGCAACGGATTAACCGTGGAGTTCAGCCCCGAGATTGATTCGGGGAGAGTAATGCAGGTGTCAGTCTCAGGTGCCCAGGACTGTATAGGCCAAGCCTCCCGGGATACTACCGTTTCATTGGTAGTAGGTCGAAAACCGCAGTATTTGGAGCTGGTTATCACCGAAGTGCGACCACATCCCACGGACGAAGTTTCCTTACCCCGCAGCGAATACCTGGAAGTATTTAATGCCACCTCGGACGTATTAGAGTTAGGGGGCGTCCGATTAGAAGACGCTACTGGAAGTACCATCCTTCCACCCTTTAGTTTAGCCCCACAAGCCTACCTCATTCTCTGCCCCGCAGCCGAGGTTAACCAATTTGTTGGCTACGGAACCGTGGTGGGGCTATCTGGTTGGCGTACCCTCAACAAGGGCGGAGAACCCCTCCGGCTATATTCGGCCGAGGGCCAGCCGTTGCACCAAATAGAATATCCCGCAGACTGGTTTGAGGATACTTGGGAAGGAGCAAGTTGGGAGATGGTAGATCTTGCTCAGCCCTGCCGAAACGGTACTAATTGGGGCCCCAACCGTTCAGCCAGTGGTGGATCGCCCGGCCAGATAAACTCGGTAGCTGCCAACCAACCAGATGTATTGCCTCCGGTTTTGCTAGCGGGATCTTTGCAGGATAGTGCTACCCTGGTACTCACTTTCAATGAACCTCTCGCTTATCCGTTGGGATCCCAAACCCGCCTGGATTTTCAGCCACCCCTATCCGGATTCACCCAGAGCCAAGCTTGGTCTCAGCTGAACCTGCTGAGCCTAACCTTTCCAGAGGAAGTGCCCAGAGGTACGCTTTACACCTTGGAGGTTTCGCAAATAGCCGATTGTTCAGGAAATGTGTCGTTTGAAACACAAACTGTATCATTTGCACGCCCAGAAATTCCTCAGCAACATGATATTGTCCTAAATGAAGTCCTTTTTGATGCCCAGTTTGGGGGGGCAGACTTCGTGGAAATCTACAATCGTTCGGAGCGATACCTGGATTTAACGGATTGGATTATCGGGACAGACACCTCTCAGTCTCAAGGAGTACGCTTAAGTACACGAGCGGAAGGGTGGGCTATTCCACCCCAGGGCTACCGCGTACTCACTCCTGAGCCTGAAGCCCTATTAGCGTTCTTCCCAGAGACTCCCGCAGGCTCTATCTGGCAAGTTTTGGACATGCCCAACCTCACCAATGACGAAGGATCAGTAGCACTTTGGTTGCCCAATGGAGATAGGATGGATGCCTTAGCCTATGAGGAATCCTGGCACTCCGCATTACTCCCAGAAACTAAAGGAGTGAGCCTGGAACGTCTTGATTTTGAAGCCAAAACCCAATGGAGTGAAAACTGGCAGTCGGCGGCAAAAGCGTTGGGCTACGGCACTCCTGGGCAACCCAATAGCCAATCGCTGCCCAGTCAGGAGCCTGACAATTCTGTATTATTTGCTGAGCCACAGGTCTTTGACCCCAGGGGGATAGCAGCGGCTAGTTTTACATCCCTGCATTATACTTTACCTGGGCCGGGTTATTGGGGTTCGGTCATTATATATGACATGCAAGGTAACGAGGTGCGAAAGCTGATCTCTCATGAGATTTTAGCGGTAAATAGCTGGATTACGTGGGATGGGCTCAAGGAATCGGGTGAGATAGTACCAACGGGGCCTTACTACGTCAGAGGAATATTCTACCACCCAGAAGGCGATCAGCTTACTAAGCAAATCCGAATTGTTGTTGCAACGGACTTTTGAATTATTTCACAAATAATTAAAGAATTGGAAGATTTTTTGGGCGTATCAAAAAAATGCAATCTAAATCCCTGGCGAACTGCGAATATTTTAATATATTGATTAGACCATATATACAATTCCTTAATATTACTTATGAACTGTGTAATTAACAAAACGGTGGACCGCTATTTAGCCAGCGGTCGACGGCTCGATGTAATTGCTCGGTACATTCGCATGAAGTACCGGATTAATATCGATCCCGCTGCTCTCAGACAGCGCGTAAAATCTATGGAGATGGGTTACTCCTTTACATAATTGAGGTTACGCGTTGGTTGCAAAGTTTCGAGACTAAAAACCCCGCCAGATGGCGGGGTTTTTTATTGACTATTATTCTAACCCCTCACAAGGAGTTTTATTAAAAATCTTTGTGATCTCATTTTGACCACCCAGCAGAAGTAGTCCCCCGGTTTTCTTGCATGGTCCGAAATATACCCCTCCCTATTTTTACACTGATCCTTTTTCTCGCCCATTCACCAGTACGAATCTCTGTTTGGCTGCCTCA
>JBCBHI010000009.1:0-18750 GCA_038525885.1 Bacteroidota bacterium | reverse complement strand
CTCCATGCAGCTTTTTTTCTGGTGTACCCACAGGGTGTAGGGGAGGGAGAATATGGCCAAGCCACTCCGTTTCAGTACTCCAATCTCGTCTACTGAGAGGGCTGCCTGAAAGGGGCCCGGATTCCCCACCAGGTTGACCCCAAAGGTGGCTTTGGACGTTTGAATGACTACATCTACTACGATACCCGCCAGTATAAAGTGGGGCCAGCATTTCCATTTGCGCTTGTGAGCCTCCTCTATCAAGGCATCCAAAAAGGGATCCTCCTCTATGTTGGCCTGTTGGTTTTGCCCCTCGTGGTACTGTACGTATTCCAGATATTGATTCAGTAGGCTTTCCTTGCCCAGTTTGGTCTGGTCACCAGAAAAGAACACCCATTGGCGGTCTCGCGCCCGGGTAATGGCGACGTTGAAAACATCCCGGCGGTTGAGGTAGGGATAGACCGAAGGGTGGGTATTGGGGTCAACGGCAAAGGACAGAAACATCTCATCGCGCTCAGCGCCCTGGAAGGCATAGGGAGTGCCCACCTGAATCTGATGCCGCCGGATGTGGCTGATGGCAATCTGCTTGCCTACCTCCATCCTTAGATAGTCCGCCTGGGCCGCAAAAGGGGAAAGGATGCCCAGCGAATGCACCTCTTCATCGGGCAACTCTCTTTGTTCCTGTATCAGGGCCTTCACTCGTTCCAGGATGAGTTCGGCTTCCCGCTCATTTTTACCCGTAGACTTTCTCGTGCCTTCGGCAGCCACCAGGCGGACCTCGGTCGGTTGCGGGAAAGGGCGTTGGGTCATGATTTGCAAGGCATGGTGATAGATATGCTCATTGCTAAACCCGATGATGCTGGGGTGGCTGCGGTAGTGCTCTTGCAGCATGACCCCATGGTGGCCTGAGGCTAGCCGGGAAAGGGTGAGATCCAGAATGCTCTCGTTGCGGTAGTCCGGGGCATCCATGTAGCCCAGGTGCAATTGCTCTGCCAGGGTGCGCTGCCGATCTCCAGCCAGAAAACTCACATGCCGTAGCTGGTTTACATCCCCCACAATCACCGCTCGTTTGCCCCGCTGCAACACGGGCAGGGCGCTCGTGATGTCGCACTGGGTGGCTTCGTCCATAATCACCACGTCGAAGAGTTCCTTCATCATGGGTAGGTTCTGGTACACGTCGTTAAGGTTGACCAGCCAGATGGGGAATACTTGAGTTACTAGATTGAAGTCCGTTTGGGCATAAGCTGCCTGAGATTCGGCCAGATTGCTAGCCTTGAGGGCTTTCAGAAAAGGCTGCAGCTTGGGGAACTCGGCTTTGAGGCTCTCCATTTTGAAGGCCTGCCTGGCCCGTAGCATCAGTCCGCGTACTCGGCTGGCATTGGCCTGCTGGGCTTCCAGCACTTGGGCAATCTTCCACAGCTTAGGGCTTTTCCGTATTCGCCGGGCATACCGACGAGCGCCCCACTTACGCCACCAAGCCCGGAAGCCCGAAACATCCTCTGGGTAGGGGGCTTGTTGCCAAGGGCCGTACCGTAGCTCTTGCTGGACCCGGGTTTGGTACATGCGCTCGGCCTTACTCAGGGTTTTATATACGTGCTTGGCATCTGCTTCCAGATCAGGGAGTTTTTTGCCTCGCTGCGAAACCGGGGTTTGGCTGGTGGTGAGCCGGAGCAGATGCTGTTGCAGCTTGCGTAGGTACATGCCCCCACCCGTGTGCATAATCAAGTCCCGGTCCTCGGTGAGTTGCTCCACCTTCTCCGCAATCACTTCCAGGGCTTCCTGATTGCGGGTGGCAATCAGGACGTTCTCCCCCCGGCTCAGGTGCTCCAGGGCCATATTGGCAATGGTGTAGGATTTGCCGGTGCCGGGAGGCCCTTGGATAATGGACAGGAGGTAATGCCGGGCATTGTGCAGGGCCTTCTTTTGCGAGTCGTTGAGCGAGCCGGGTATCTCCAGGGGTTGCTCAGCTGCCTCAGGTACGGAAGGGAATCCCTCGCCTAAAAGCTGCCGCAAGGGGGCGGAAAGAGTATCTGCATCCAACTGAGAAAGCGTTTCGGTCTCCGAGAGGATGCCCAGGGTGTCGCGTGAGCGGGTAATGATGCCCATGCCACCGGCTGAAACCAGTTTGAGATCTTGCGACCGGCTTCGCCGCAGTTTTTTCATAGCGGCTTCATCCAGGCGGTTGGGGTAAAACAGTGCTTCCTCGACCTGAATGTCTGGCAGGTGTTCTTGAAACCAACGCGAAATTTCGCCCACCGCGCCGAAATCCAAAGGCCCTCGCGGCACAAGCCGTTCCAGGGCATCGAGCTTGGTAGTAAGCTCCTTATCATCCGGCAGCAAGGCCCGCACCACATACTGGTTGAGCTGCCGTCGCTGAAAGAGGACCCGGTACTGCACCGTCTCTCCTTCCGAGAATAACTCCGTAGGGTAAATAATCAGCGGGGCCATCAATTGCTTGGTGCGGGCTACGTCTTCCTCTAGCCTGCCCGTGAGAAACAGCGCCCCTTGGATGAGGGTGTACTCCTGCTGATTGACAAGCAGAGATTTTACCACCTCTTCAGGATACTCTTCGGGCAGCGGGTAATGCGGATAGAACCCGGTAAGGACTTGTTCCTCCCCCTTGAGCCAGACCGATTTCTCCACCTTTTTGCCCATAAAATCCGTGATGACCAGCGCCCGATTATCGGCTTGGTAGCACTGGCGCAGGTAGGTGATTTTGAGCGCGGTCTTGTTAGGCGGAGTATCCATGGAGTCTTAAATAAAGTCAAATTTAGATAGATACTCAGAAGCTTTTTAGGGGTTAGGAGCAGAGGAGGAGAGTAATTACCAGAGGTTAGATTAAGGATAGGGCTTGACCCCAGTTCTAGAAAGCTGGATAGCACTTTAGAATGCGATCCTATCTTTTAGGGCATGCTCCGGCATCCCGGTTGTATTGCCCCCTCTTGTCGCAGAAGCGCACCGTGGTGCCGGACCATTCAAATACGCATTGAAGATGCGGTCTGGTTCGACATCTCCACAATGCAATTGCGACCGAGCACTGTCTTTGTGCTTTTTCCGTATTCAGGTAAGTAGGGTACAGGGCTCTGTGCGAAAGAAGTAAGTCAAGGAAGTTATTGGGAGGATGGTCGTTTTTCTCGTGTGAGGGATTGACCCTTTGTCTAAGCTCCTCCCCAGGTACCCTCCGAGGTTCTCCGCAAAGCGGAGCCTCAGGGTGCCTGGGGAGAGCGAGTGGGGAAAGCCCGACCCCTGGGTAGGCTGAGGCCCGCGAAGCGGGAAATCTCGAAGCCTGCACCGGGGGCACACCCAAATTGCTTTTGTATTTCTAGTGCCCAAAGGGATGGCAGGCTTAAGGAAAAATAACCGAAATTGAGGAGTTGGTTATAAACTGCCCATCGAATGAGTGATCTGATGCAAGTAGAGCTGCGAAACCTGCAAATGGAGGATTTTCGTGGATTGGTGCGTACCATGAAGAAGGCTTATCCTAATTGGGAGGATTCCTTTTGGCGGGAGTCGCAGGTAAAAAAGCTGCTGGAGATTTTCCCGGAAGGGCAGCTATGTGTGCTGGTAAATGGCAAGGTGGCGGGTGCGGCTCTGTCGCTCATGGTAGACTATGACCTGTTTGGCGACAACCACACTTACGCGCAGATAACGGGCAACGAGACCTTCTCTACCCATACGGAGGACGGAGATGTGTTGTACGGCATTGACCTTTTTATCCATCCTGAATTCCGTAGCCTAAGGCTGGGGCGCCGACTGTATGATGCACGAAAGGAGCTGTGCGAACACCATAACCTAAAGGCGATAGTGGCCGGAGGACGCATACCGAATTATAAGGAGCACGCCAAGGAGATGACGGTGCGGCAGTACATAGCCAAGGTCCGGCATAAGGAGATCCATGACCCGGTGCTGAGTTTTCAGTTAGCGAATGATTTTCACATCATCAAGGTGATCAAAGGCTACCTGCCTGGTGACAAGGACAGCCTGGAGTATGCCGTACTGATAGAGTGGAACAACGTGTACTATGAGAAGGAGGAGATGCCGGTGTCCATCACCAAGTCGGTAGTGCGGCTGGGGCTGGTGCAGTGGCAGATGCGGAACTTTGGCAGTATGGAGGCGCTGTGTGAGCAGCTGGAGTTTTTTGTGGATGCGGTGAGTGGGTACCAGGCGGACTTTGCTTTATTTCCTGAGTTTGTGGAGGCGCCCCTGATGGCGGAGTTCAACGAAATGTCGGAGGCCGAGGCCATCCGGAACCTGGCGATCTACACCGAGCCCCTGCTGGATAAGTTTCGGGAGTATGCGGTGGCCTACAACGTGAACATCATCACGGGCAGTATGCCCTATGTGGAGGAGGATGGCCGCCTGCTGAATGTAGGCTACTTGTGCCGCCGAGACGGCAGCTACGAGCGCTACGAGAAGCTGCACATTACCCCATCGGAAGCGCAAGCCTGGGGCATGGTAGGGGGGCATAAGCTAAAGACCTTTGATACGGACTGCGGCAGGATTGGCATTTTGGTTTGCTACGACGTGGAGTTTCCGGAGCTGCCCCGGCTGCTGGCACAGGACGGTATGCAGATGCTGTTTGTGCCTTTCCTGACGGATACGCAGAATGGCTATACCCGGGTGCGAAACTGCGCCATGGCTCGCGCCATAGAGAACGAATGCTACGTAGCCATAGCGGGGGCGGTGGGTAACCTGCCCAAGGTAAACAACATGGACATTCAGTTTGCCCAGTCGGCGGTGTTTACGCCTTCTGATTTTGCCTTTCCTACCAACGGCATCAAGGCGGAGGCTACTCCCAATACGGAAATGACTCTGATAGTGGATGTAGACCTGGGCTTGCTGAAGGACCTGCACCACTATGGGAGTGTGCGCAACCTAAGGGACAGGCGGCAGGACATCTATGACCTAAAACTGAAGCCGGTACGCAGTACCAACCAGAAACCCAGGGTGCCCATAGCGTTGGTTACGGAGACGCCGGGCGATTCCGGGTGAGCCAGGCGTATACGGGCAAGCCCGTCATGAGTAAAATAAAGCCGAAGAATACGGACTCCTGTCCGGTGCCGTATACTGCCCATAGGGAGTAGGAAAAGGCGAGGATGGCGATGATTCCCCATTGGAGGCGGTACTTGCCCAGCCCTTTTTCTTCGGTGCGGAAGGAAAGCCAGAGCAGCCCCGCTGTGGAAAAGAGGTAGGGCAGCAGATTGGCCAGTGTAGAAAGTAGCACAATGAACTCGAACTGTTCCACCAGGGTGCGGGTGTAGTTCATGCCGATGAGCGCGGTGATCAGGAGGCTACTAAGCACCAATCCTCTGTCTGGTGCGCCCCTGCCATTGATATGGGCAAACAGGGCTGGGAATAGCTTTTGTTTTGCGGTAGATTGCGGCAGCTGCCCGATGATGAGCACCCAACCGTTGAGGGCGCCCAAACAAGAAATGGCCGCACAGAAGGCCACGAAGCTGCCTGCCCGGTCCCCCAACAGTACCCGGGTGGCCTCAGCAAAAGGGGCTCCGGTGGCGGCTAGGGTTTCAGTAGGCACCAGGCCTAGCACGGCGGTGCTGCTCAGTATGAAAAGGGCAGAGGCAATTAAGGTGCCCCACAAGGTGGCTCGTGGAATGTTTCGGCGAGCATTTTTGACCCGTCTCTCGGGTACGGTGGCGGATTCCATACCCAGAAAACTCCACAGCGTAAGCGCGGCTACGGCAGCGGTGGCCGACCAACCGGAACCCGGCTGCACTGCCGGCCCCAGCGAAGGTTGGATATGGTCGGGTTCGAAATAGAAAATGCCTACCCCAGCCATAAGGAGCAGTGGCAGTAGCTTGATGACCATGGAAATGATCTGAAACCGCCCGGCACTGGAAAGCCCTCGCAGGTTAAAAAACGTGACCAACCACACGGCCCCTATGGTGTAGAGGGCACCCTGCCAGGGTACGGTGCTGAGGGAAGGGAAAAAGTAACTGCTGTAGCTGGTAAAGGCTACGGCAATGGCGGCGGAGCCTACCCAAAGGCAGATCCAATACCCCCAGGAGATAAAGAACCCGGCAAAGTCGCCAAAGGCGGTGCGGGTATAAGCAAAAGGACCGCCTGCCAGGGGTACGGAACGGCTAAGCTGGGAGAAAGTAAAGGCTAGTGCCACTGCCCCGAAAGTACTGAGGCCCCAACCCCACAAACTGTGCAAACCGTAAGGAGCTAAGGAGGCGGGAAGTAGGAAGATACCGCTGCCAATCATGTTGCCCATGACTAAGGCTAGCAGAAACCAAAAGCCCAGGGGGCGGTTAGGTGAGCGCATAGAGTCGCCCAAATACGGAAAATCCTAGCCGCTACCCTAGGCGAGCTGGTCCAAAGTGTGATTTATAGAAGCTACTACCGCTTGCATAGCGTCTTGGGATGGGGCCGCCTAGCTTATCATTTGGAAAGGGCCCACTTGGCAGGCCTGTGGAGCATAATGGAAGCCTGGAAGGTGAGCTGAAACTGATGGATGGGTAAGTCGGTAGCAGATAGGCCTTGCTCAGGACCAAGGGAAGGCAAAGGGAGGTTGGGCAATTGCAGGGGAGTAGATAGCCGTGAATGGGCTCCTGCCTCGAAGTACAACCAACGGTGTGCCCGAATGGCGTACTGCAAACCAACCCAGGCAGCTCCGCCCCACTGTGGGTCACTTCTCTCTGTGTAATCGAAGGTAACCGGGTCATAGTCGGACACCACAAAGTTGGAGTGCACCGCGCCCAAACCCACCTGGGCTTCCAGGCTGGATGCCCTTCTCAAGTAAGGGTCAGGCGAAAGCAAGTAGTATCCTGCCATGAGGGCCACGTCATCGTACCGATAGTTGTGAGAGAGGTAATAGTCCTGACTGGGCAGATAGTAGGAACCGTCGTGGTTGAAGCCCAAGGTAGACCGTAGCCCGACCGTCCATTTGGGAGAAATATCCGCCGTGATCCCGACCGAATATCCACCTGATGAGCTGAACTGCGTGTATTCATAGTTGCCCATATCCACCGTACCCAGGTAGCTGATGAGGGCATCTTGCTGATTGTTGGACCAGATGGGATAGTTGAAACCAAAGGAGAAGGAAAGCAGGTTGGGAGCAAATAGCGTTTTGAAAGCGGGAATCATCTCGTTGAGACTGCTCCACGAATCCGGATATTGGTTCATAGTTTCCCGGTCCACTTGCAGGTATTCTTCTGGCTGTGCCAGCAAGGTGTACCGGGACATCCAAGGGTAGGCGTCTCTCAGGTACACTTCCTGTTTTCCTTGGATCACGTACTTTTTGTAGGGTATGGTAACGAGGCCGTGGTATACCGTATTGAAGACCACCCCCATGGGCGCCGCAATGCCTAGGGTGATTAGTAATGACAAAGTCCACAGTTCATTGTCTGCCGCCGCCACCGCAATAGGAGAGGACCAAATGGCGGTCCGCAGATAGCCCAAAAGCGCAGCCCTGACCAACCTGGGGTTTTTCCGTAGCTGAATCGTTTTTATCTCCTCAATAGGGATTTTCATCACCTCTCCCTGTTCTAGCACCCAATAGGTGTCGGGCAGGACCCAAAGTTCCTTCTCTCCCGTAACCAGGAGTAATCCTGATACCTCCGTATCGTCAATGCGGGCCACGCGCACTACTCGGGCTTGGTACTGCCAGAAGTCCTGCACTGCATTCCAGTGCTGTTTTGAAAAACCTGCCGGAGTGGGATTTTGCGCATGACTTACCGTAGTAGTCAGAGCAAATGATAGTAAAACCAACGACCAAACAGAGAATCGGTGGTTTGAAAATGCCGTCTGTAAAACCTTCATGGTGTGGCGTATGGAAATTTTTCAGCTTTCGTAAATATCATCATTTAGACATCAATCCACCATGAAAAGAACGAAGGCTCGCTTTGGATTGGGCTTGCTTGCCCTTTTGGCCTTTGCCATATCTCCCGCATGTGGGCAGGCCAATTTTGCCGCCGAAAATTACGACAAGTACGAGTATTTCATCCCCATGCGTGACGGCCTCAAGCTGTATACTGCCGTGTACGTACCCAAGGATAAGAGTGAGGAGTATCCCTTTATGATGCAGCGGACACCCTATAGCTGCCGGCCCTACGGAGCCGATAAATACCCTCGCCGCCTAGGACCTAGTACCTTCCTGATGGAAGAGAAATTCATCTTCGTGTATCAGGACGTGCGGGGCCGCTACGTGAGTGAGGGGGAGTATGACAACATGCGTGGGCATATTCCTAAGAAAAAACGCCGTGAGTTTGATGAGCAATCTGACACCTTTGATACCATAGATTGGCTACTGAAGAATGTAGAAGGGCATAACGGTAAAGTAGGCATGTGGGGGATTTCCTACCCAGGCCACTACAGCATTGCCGGGGCCATCGCCGCACATCCTGCCCTCAAAGCTGTTTCTCCCCAAGCACCCATTGCAGACTTCTTTTTTGATGATTTCCATCACAACGGAGCCTATTTGCAGAGCTACTGGCTGGCTACCGCCGTCTTTGGTTATCAGAAAGACTCCCTGGTACAGCAGCCTTGGTATCCTTTCGTAAACCCGGGCACGCCCGACGGCTACCAATTCTATATGGATATGGGGCCTCTGAAAAACGGCGATGAGTACTATGGCGAGGACAATGTCTTTTGGCAACAGCTCAAGGACCATCCTAACTACGATGAGTTCTGGCAGTCGCGCAGCGTTATTCCTCACCTGCAGGATATCACCCCTGCCGTTATGACCGTAGGTGGCTGGTTCGATGCCGAGGATCTGTATGGCCCGCTTACCATCTACAAAACCATAGAGCGCCGGAATCCTGATACCTACAATACCATTGTAATGGGGCCTTGGAGCCATGGCGACTGGGCCAGAGAGCGTGGGTACCAGTCCGTGAGCAACGTGGTATTCGGAGATAGCATTAGCACCTGGTACCAGCGTGAGGTAGAGTATAACTTCTTCACCTCTCAGCTCAAGGGCAAAGACAATGCTCCTTTACCAGAGGCCTACATGTTTGATACCGGACTCAAAGAATGGAAACGGTACGAGACCTGGCCTCCTGTAGATGCTCCCTTGGTAACCTTCTATTTTGGAGAAGAGGAACAGCTACTCACCGAGCCTGCAAGCGATGCAGAAGAGGTAGCTTTCGAGTACCTAAGTGACCCCAACAAGCCCGTACCCTACACGGATGAGGTGAAGGTGGTATTTACCCCTCGCAAGTATATGGCTGATGACCAGCGGTTTGCCGCTCGCCGGCCTGACGTGCTGGTTTTCCAGACTGAACCCTTGGAAGAGGACCTAACCCTGTCGGGCGAAATCCTGGCTAAGCTGTTCGTATCCACTACTGGCACCGATGCCGACTGGGCGGTAAAACTGATTGACGTCTATCCTGCGGATCATCCAGAGTATGAGCAGAATCCCCCGCACATCAAAATGGGTGGCTACCAGCAAATGGTTCGCTCAGAAGTAATGCGTGGCCGTTTCCGTAATAGCTTCGAACACCCCGAGCCATTCGTGCCCGGTGAGGTGACCGAAGTGGACATTCAGCTACAGGATATCCTGCACACTTTCAAAAAGGGCCACCGAATCATGATTCAGGTGCAAAGCACGTGGTTCCCTCTGATTGATAGAAACCCTCAGAAGTACGTGGATAATATCTTTTATGCGGACGAAGAGGACTTCATCAAAGCAGTGCACAAGGTGTATGGCAACAGCTCCATTACCATTGGCAACTTTGACATTCCTGATGTACCGCAGTCCCGTGTAGAATAGGCAGTACGCTGTACATACACCAGGTGGCCTGGCTCACTTGTGTGTTTAGCAGTGGCATGACAACAAAAAGCCCCCATCGAACCAGTGCTCGATGGGGGCTTTCTTTGTGGTACGTACTTATGGAACCTTAGTGTACCTCTACTTTTTGGGGTTCTATTTTGAAGAACTTATCAAAAGTACGCTGATCTACCATTTTTGAGGCACCACCGCCTTTGCCCCAGGCAGGATGTATTTCAAAGAGCCCATTGAAACTACGGCCTTCATATACCTGGTCTTTCTTGAAACCCCGAATCCCTGACTGCGAAGTAGGCTCAGCAAAACAGCGGAATTTTATCTTAAATCGATCCATACAAACATCCTCCGGTCTAGTGTTTCCCATGTAGAAGGGGGCGCGAAAATAAACGGTTAATTCATCGGTATGTTCCCTTAGGTTAGTGCTTCCTTTTGAAAAGTTTTCCACCGCCCATTGAGGTAAAAAACAGGAAGGTTTAGTATTAATATGAAGGCCTAATCATATGATGACAAGATGAAATATCACTATTCAAAGATTTTTCTACCTACAGGTCAAAATTAGTTGAATTATTACCCGGTCGGGGATTGAATTGTCTGGGAATAAATGATTCAAAAAGAGGTTAAAACACTGATTATTAGCCTTTAAGGAGGAATTTTCTTTTCAAAAAAGCAGGCGATTTCGATTCTTTTTTGTAAGATTTGTACTACACAATCCCAATTCCTACAGAGTCGTTATTTTTTTCTATTACCTCCCTTATTGTGATATGCAGGACATATTAGAGTTGATTGAGATTGCCCGAAAAAAAGGGCAACGAAGTATCCAATTGGTGAATCAAAACTTTCGTAAAAAAGAGATTTCCAAGGACAATCAATTGTACGAAGGTTTGATCAACGGAGAATACACTACGGATGATGAGGCTGCTCATAGAATGTTTGGCGCAGATCCGGGTAACCGAAACTTCCGAAATGCCAAAGGGAAGTTGCGCCAGAAACTGCTGAACCATATGTATTTCCTTGACTACGACAAGGAAAGCTACACCCTGTATGAGAAGCAGCGCTACGAGTGCATGCATCAGCTTCACCACTGCGAAATCCTTTTTCATGAAGGAGCCAACGACATTGCCTACCGGATGCTACCCACCCTGGTGAAAACTGCCCAGGATTTTGAGTTAGTAGAGGTCGTGGTGAGGGCCCTCACTTTGCTGCGCAATGAGTATGCAGAGCAAGGCAAGACCACCCTCTTTCTGGAGGTTAATCAAGAGCTGGCTAGCTACCGGGAGTTTCAAAAGGTAGTGGAGGAGTGTGAGGAGATCTATCACCAGTCTTTGGTGTACATCAACAAATCTCTGAGTGCTCAGCAAGAAGTCATTGACTCCATCCCACTGGATATTCAGCGGATCTTCAATTTTGCCAAAGAGCACAAAAGCCAGTACCTGGATGTGGTAGCCAGCAGACTTTCCTTGATATACAATAAGCTGGTGTGGAATTTCGAGGACAACATAGTCCTATGCGGTGAGTTGGAGAAGAAATACCTCCAAGGGCATAATCACGAAATCAACGTGCCCCTGCAAAAAGGTGAAGTGGCCTTCGAAAAAATGTCAGCTTACCTGTACTTGGAGCAAGTAAAAGAAGGTAGCCACTATGCAGACCATGCCTGGGAGCTATACAAGAATGGCCAGTATGACTGGTTCTTGTTCGGTGAGCTATACTTTCTGCTGCAAATGAAGGGCGAGAACTTTGAAGAGGCCACCGAGATCTACCGTAAGGTGCGTACCAACAAGAACTACGGTAACTTAGGTGAGGACGACCAGGAGCGCTGGCAAATCTACCGCGCCTACCTGCTGTTTTTTAACGATACTAAACTGCTACGTTGGGGCTTTGATACCGACGAGTTTATTGCCAATACTCCCAAATACCCCCGTGAGCTTACGGGCTATAATATTGCCACCTTGGTAGTCCAGTTCTTGTATTTATTCCGTGAGGGCGATATAGAAGCCATTCGGCAAAAACTGGAAGAGCTAGGCCACTACAATTCGGTCCACTTGGATAAGCGCCACAACTATCGAAATAGCATCTTCATCCGGTTGATTTCCATCATCGAGCAGAAGAATTTCGATTACCAATCGGTATTTGAGAAAGGACAGAACTACCTCAAGAAACTGCGAAGAACCAAAATACCAGTAGACCGCCTGATGGATATGGAGGTGATCCCGTATGAACATCTTTGGTTGCAGGTGCTAGACATGCTGAAAACCAACAAGATGTACGTCCATTACCGGTTTTATAATACCAACTCCCAAGTGGGATGATTAGGATTGGGGAGCATCGCTCCCCATTTTTTTTCCAAGCTCCACCAGAACATCTTCAGGTAGTTCGGCCTGCATTTTCTGAAAAAACACGCGTTCCTCCTTTCGGATATGCGCCTCTAGCATGCGGCCAAAGGTGTCACTTACCTCCAAATTGTTTGGGTACTTTTCCACCCCCTGCCACTGCTTCCGTAGGGTGTGGTGCTCCTGTCGCAGTTCACTCACCAAGGCGTTGAGCGCCTCATTTTCTTCTACCATCGGGAACAACACCTCCTCCTCCTTGGTTAAGTGATCTTCTATGAGATCGCGCCACAAGCGCCTGGCATAGGCTACCTTACCTTCAGGGTCCGTAGGTAGGCCCTTGTAGGGCGGTGCATCTCGTTTCAGCAACTGAGCTACCAGCAGCATTTGATGGTGCTCTCGCGAAAGAGGGATCAGAGCAGGATGGCGTTTCATAGAGGTATAGGCAACAACCGGCAATAGTACGCCGTAGTAGCCGATAATTGAAACAAATTGTGACTAACATAGGTAATGCCAATACCCTGTACTAGGTTTGCGATTATGAATGGATCAGCCCAGGTACAGGTTAGGCAATCCTCAAAATCATTTAATATATGAATCCTAACGAATTTCTTTATCAATACTTAAATAATCCTAGTCCTACCGGCTTTGAGAGTGCAGGGCAGCAGATTTGGTTAGATTATTTAAAGCCATTCGTAGCGGAATATTTTACAGATAATTACGGTACTGCGGTAGGAGTAATCAATCCTGGCCAGGAGAAATCGGTGGTGATAGAAGCCCACGCTGATGAGATTAGTTGGTTTGTAAACTACATTTCAGAGGACGGCTATATCTACGTAAGGCGCAATGGTGGATCTGATCACCAAATTGCCCCCAGTATGCGGGTAAACATCTTCACCGAAGGCGGTAAAGTAGTGCCCGGTGTTTTTGGCTGGCCAGCTATCCATGTCCGTCACGACGAAAAGGATCTCAACCCTACTCTCAAGAATATTTTTGTAGATGTAGGTGCCCGCAGCAAGGCTGAGGTGGAAGAACTCGGTGTGCACGTAGGTGCCGTGATGACCTTCCAGGATGAACTCATGGAAATGGGTGACTACTATGTGGGACGTGCGCTAGACAACCGCATGGGGGGCTACATGATTGCCCAAGTAGCTCGTAAACTGAAAGAAGAAGGTAAGGAGTTGCCCTTTACCCTCTACGTGGTGAATGCGGTGCAAGAAGAAATTGGCCTGCGAGGTGCACAAATGATTGCTGAGCGGCTAAAGCCCAACCTGGCTATCGTCACTGATGTATGTCATGACACCACCGCCCCGCTGTACAATAAAATTGTGAGTGGAGACCAAAAGGCGGGCAAGGGCCCAGTCCTTACTTATGGTCCCGCCGTGCACAACAATTTGCTGCAGTTTATCCGTCAGGTAGCTCAAGAAGCCGAGGTGCCCGTACAGCGCTCATCTGCTAGCCGCGCCACCGGCACGGATACGGATGCCTTTGCCTACTCCAATGATGGGGTGCCCTCAGCATTGATCTCCTTGCCACTGAAGTACATGCACACCACGGTGGAGATGTGCCATAAGCAAGATGTGGAGCAGGTAATTACTCTGATCTATGAGACCCTACTCCAGCTACCTTCCGAAATCGATTTCAAGTACTTGCACTAAACCATCCGTACGAATCCCGTACATTTAAGATATATGGTTACGCCGACGAACCAGGAGCTCCGTACGGTTACCGATCAGGTGCGACGTACGGTCTCGTTTGTGCCTGCACCGCAGCGGATAGTTTCGCTTGTTCCCAGCCAGACCGAGTACCTATTTGACTTAGGCCTCAATCAGGAAGTGGTGGGCATTACCAAGTTTTGCATCCATCCCAAAGAGAAATTTAAGCTTACGGAGAAAATAGGGGGTACCAAGCGGTTTCAGTTCGATAAGATTGAGCGCCTGCAGCCGGACCTTATTTTGGGTAACAAGGAAGAAAACTACCAGCAAGGAATAGATCGGCTTACCGCCCGTTTTCCGGTTTGGCTTAGCGATATTATTACCCTGCCCGATGCCTTGGATATGATGCGGGCCATCGGGGATCTGGTAGGCAAAACCGAACGTGCCCGCGAGATCGTGGGCCGGGTGCAGCGCAGCTTTACTCAACCGATCAAAGCCCCTCGGAAACGCGCCCTGTATTTTATCTGGCGCAGCCCCTACATGGTAGCCGGCCGTGACACTTTCATCCACCATATGATGGATATGGCTGGGTTTGAGAACGTGATGCCTGAGGGAACCCGGTACCCGGAACTCACCTTGGAAGATGTGATGGCCCTTGATCCTGAGGTTATTTTACTATCCTCAGAGCCCTTTCCCTTCAAGCCTCGTCACGCGGAGGAAATTCAGGCGGTGTTGCCCGATGCTCGCTGGGAAATTGTAGACGGAGAGATGTTTAGCTGGTACGGAAGCAGGCTCTTGCACAGCCGAGCCTACTTTGAAGAGCTGCGGCAGAAAGTGTAATTTCGGCATTGTTCAACTTGCCAACTAGTACTTATGCTTTCTCAACGCTACCCAGCTACCCTTAGTAGCTTACTTTTAGTTTTTTTGCTAGGCCATTCCCTTGGAGCACTAGCACAGGACCCAGTGAGCATCTCTGACGTAGAGTCCATCGAGGGCTCACTGCAACAAACTACCTATCCTGACAATCCCGCAGCTGTAGCTGCCTATTTATTCGACCTTTACTCGACGGAATTTGAGCGGTATGAGGTTGGGTTTGGAATCCGCTACAATCGCCGCATCCGGATCAAAGTATACCGTACAGAAGGTACGGACTACGGCACCGTTACCATTCCCTACTATCGGAATGGCATCACCATGCAGATAAAAAATATTCGTGGGGCTACTTACAATCTCGACGGCTCCGGCAAAATACAATACGCGGCCGTTACCGAAGAGAATGTTTCGGATCAGAAAGTGTACGATCGGTACTACGAGAAAGTCATCGTGTTTCCACAGGTAAAGGAAGGTTCCGTGTTGGACCTTTCGTATGACATCGTAAGTACCCGCCCCAGTCTATTGCCAGATTTTGAGGTGCAGGCAGAAATCCCCAAAGCCTACACCCGGTACCAAGCCCGTATTCCTGCCTTCTACAATTATAACCTCGTTCCCGTAGGCGACATCGACTACTCCCGGTACGATATTGTTATGTCAGACGTGGTAGAAAAGTACGATGCCTATCTCCAATTTCAACGGATTTTGGTAGACATCGAGGCCAAAAACGTTCCTCCTTTCGTGCGGGAGCCTTATATGCCTTCAGAACGTAGCATCCTAGGCAAAGTGGAATTTCAATTTGCGCACATGAATCTGCCAGATAGAAAAGCCGACGATGCCTTTCTTACCTGGGAAGGTTTCTCAACGTGGCTACTGAAGAAGACTGCCTGGGCGGGCTACTACAAGAAGACTCGGTTCATTAAAGACCGGATGCCTCAGGCCTTGGTGCAGGGGAGTGGCTTGAGTAATGCCAAGGCTATCTACGAGTGGGTACAAGGCCAGTACACCTGGGACGGATACCGTGCCATGGAGCCCGATCTGGATGCCAAGACCAATGATGGAACCAAACCGGTCAACATCGCCGATATAAATTTGAGTTTGTACGGAGCCCTGGAGGTAGCCGGATATGAGGTCTATCCTCTGCTAGGTAGCACCCGAGATCGTGGGCGCATTAATGAGCAAGGGCCAGTACTCTCCCAGTTCAACAATGTACTGGTACTTCTGGTAATTGATGGCGAAAACTACGTTCTAAATGGTGGGATTCCCTATTTGCCCTTTGGTGCGCTGTTGGATGATGACCAAAATGGCACTATGCTCCGAGTGCACCTCAAAGAGCCAGCTTTGATAAACGTGACTGAGGGGCATAAAGCGAAGTGACGGTACGAAGCAGAAGTAGCGTGGGACGAAGACGCGCAGGCCTTTATGAGTACTTGGCAAGTCACCCAATCGGACATTGCCAAGGGGCTAGAATGGAGTGAGGAAAGTGTAACCTCCCAGTGGAACTTAGAGGAAGTGAGCTGGGAAAGCCTTACCTACGGTGCTGTGCCTGGTAAAGCTACGCTTTCTACGTTCTCGGGTATTTTTCCTGCGGAAAGGGTAGGGGAGCAATTTATAGTCCCGGTGATGATGGACCGGACCCATATCTCCTCGCCATTTGAAGCTGAAAACCGGCATCACTTTATTGAATTTGGGTACCCTCAGCAGTACGATTACAAGATCAATGTCCAGATACCAAAAGGATTGATCCTAGAGGAAATTCCCGAAAGGGTAAGCACTACGTTACCTAACCGACGTGCGTCTTTTTTCTTTATGGTACAGCAAGAAGAGGATCAACTATCCATTCAGTCTAGTTTTCGTCTACAAACGGCTTACTACGCTCCCGGAGAGTATCAAGCCTTGAAAAATTTGTTCGATCAAATGGCTGATGCCTATTCGCAGTCCCTGGTATTGGTAAAACAGGAAGAATAAGGAGTATAGCAGGGCGATGGAAAGTAGGTCGGCTACTGATGTTTTTATTCGGAAGGGTTAAATAAAATATAACCCACAGTGCGTTTGAGTAGAACACCCAAGGGTACGTTCCGTTATAGAAAAGATATCAGCACCCCATTATGAATAGAAGTGCCTTCCTTTTCACCACCTTACTCTCTTCCATTCTGGGAGGAGTAATAGCTATTCTCCTGTACGTACGTTGGGCTCCTAAGCAAGAGCCTGTTTACCAGCCGGTGATGCAGCCAGTGAATCAGGTGCCTACTGCTACCTGGCTCAAGGATAGCAACTTTGTGGTGCCGGAGGGGATTAACTTCATGTTGGCGGCAGAAATATCTACCCCAGCCGTAGTGCATATTCAGTCTACTTATGCCGGGGTGGATAGCGATGGCCGACCCACCTATGACCTTTTTCGGGACTTCTTCGATGGAGAAAGTGACCGCTACCGCCCGCAGCCCAATCAGTCTACGGGCTCAGGAGTCATCATTTCACCGGACGGATACATTATTACCAACCACCACGTGGTGGAAGATGCCCGCGACATAGAGGTTACGCTTTGGAATGATCAGCGTTTTCAGGCAGAATTAATCGGGCTAGACCCCACTACCGACCTGGCATTGGTAAAAGTTGAAGGGGAAGGCTTCCCCTACTTACCTTTTGGTAACTCGGATAATGTGAGGATTGGCGAGTGGGTGCTGGCCGTGGGTAATCCTTTCGATCTTAACAGTACCGTTACGGCAGGCATCGTGAGTGCCAAGGGCCGTAATATTAATATCCTCGGGGGAGGTGCCACCATCGAGTCGTTTATCCAGACCGATGCTGCCGTAAATCCTGGCAACTCAGGCGGTGCTTTGGTCAACCTGAAAGGAGAACTAGTGGGAGTTAATACCGCCATTGCTTCCCGAACGGGTAGTTATGTAGGGTATTCCTTTGCGGTACCCGCCAACCTGGCCCGCAAGGTGGCCGAGGACCTAAAGAACTTTGGTGAGGTACAGCGTGCGCTATTGGGGATCAACATCCTCAATGTGAGCGAAATGAAAAACCTCAACATCAGTGTCAACAACGGGGTGTATGTCAGTGCCGTGGGGCTCGGTAGTTCGGCCTATGATGCCGGCCTGGAACAGGGGGACGTTATTCTGCGCATAGACGGTAAAATTGTACGCAATGTGGCTGAGCTGCAAGAGCTAGTGGGCCGCAACCGGCCCGGTGATGAGGTGGAAGTAACTTACCTGCGCAACGGCGAGGAGGCCACCGCCTTGGCCGTTCTGAAAAACGCTATGGGTACTACCGCCATGCAGCGCGCTGACCCTGAGGTGGATCTAGGTGGTGCTAGCTTTGAGGATGTGAGTGATGATGAGGCCGATCGGCTGGAAATCAAAGGAGGAGTGAAAATCACCAACATTGAGGCCGGACCTTGGGAAGAGGCGGGCATAGAAGAAGGCTTCATTATTACCTCTATTGAGAAAAATACTATAGGAGACGTGGACGACCTGGCTCGCTTGCTACGCAATGTGAGAGGGGAGAAAATCATTGTGCTGGGGTACCATCCAGACGGTGATAAGGCCTATTTTATTATAGAGTATTAGGCAGCTGCTAAGAACCGGTTGGTCCGGTTTTATCTTCCTTACAATCATAGTGTGTGGTTGGTAGATTTGCCTACCTTTGCCGCTCAGAAAACCATCCTACATTACTATGACATCGGTAAGCGAGCAGTTTGGCATGGCCGAGGCGCTCAAAGCACTTGGCATCAACGACAAAAATTTGGGCACAGCCATTGGCTCCCAGTGGGTTGAGAGCACAGGAGATTGGATAGAGTCTATTTCTCCGGTAGACGGGCAGGTGATTGCCAAAGTACAAATGGCCGACAGCGACACCTACGAGCAGGTGGTTGCGGCTGCTCAGGAGGCCTTCAAGTCTTGGCGCAAACTTCCTGCTCCGCAGCGCGGAGAGGTGATCCGCCAAGTAGGTGAGAAACTACGCGAATACAAAGAGCCTTTGGGTAAGTTGGTTTCTTACGAAATGGGTAAGTCTTACCAAGAAGGGCTCGGTGAAGTGCAGGAAATGATTGATATCTGTGACTTTGCCGTAGGGCTATCCCGCCAGTTATATGGCCTTACTATGCACTCTGAGCGGGCCAGTCACCGGATGTACGAGCAGTACCATCCATTGGGCCTGGTAGGTATTATTT
>JBCBHI010000008.1:0-18850 GCA_038525885.1 Bacteroidota bacterium | reverse complement strand
CCTTGGGCGTGTCCCCCCGCCGTCGTCCGCTCTGCGGCCTTCGGGCAGGGGGCCGCGCTTTCGCTACTCGCTGTTTTGGCTTTTACCCTCATCTGGTTCGAGGGTCTCCCTCGGACCCAACCCTGGGTGAGCGTCTCGCTCGCTAGTAAGGCAAGCAAAACGAGCTCAGACATGCCGCTCTATCGCTCACGCAAAGCGAGACTACGAGCAGGTGGCCGGGAAAATCCAGGCTGGAACACTGGCTAGTCAATGGCCAAAAGCTGGATCGCATTTCCGAATGCGATCCCATCTTTTACGGGCAATTGTATTGCCCTTTCTTAACGCAGAGGCGCGTTGCAAACGCGCACCTCGTGCGTCCTCGTCGGTAGACAAGGACGATACTGCCTGAGCCAAGGAGGGCAAATGTTCTTTGGTAAGCCTTTCGCGTAAGGGATGCTGGCTCTGTTTGAGCCCGAAATGGCGGCCTGTAGGGCCCTTTGCGAAGCAGGCGAGTGCCGAGCAGCCCGACCCCTAGCCCCAAGGCCGCGATAGCGGACGACGGCAAGGGGATACGCCCAAAAGTATTGCTATACCTAGAGGCGCATTACAAACCAAAGTAACCCCGATACACCCGGAGTGTGGCGCAAGCTGGCTCTGGGCGTATCCATTTTCAGTACCCAAACGAAAAACACAACATCATCGAAGCCCCAAGCCGTATGACGATGCAGCGCAATGCTCCCCAAAAAACGACCTGTTCCTACTGTGGTGTAGGCTGTGGTATTCTGGTCAGCCAAGACGCGCGCGGTAGAGTGTCCGTGGCCGGTGACCCCGACCACCCCGTGAATCGGGGCCAACTCTGCTCCAAGGGGCGGAACCTGCACCACGTGGTGGAAGACCAGACGGACCGGCTGCTGTACCCCCAAATGCGCATGGCGCGCCACCTGCCTCGGCAGCGGGTATCCTGGGACCAAGCCCTGGACCGGGCCGCCGCCGTATTCAAAACCCTCATCTCCAAATACGGGCCTGATTCCGTAGGCTTCTACGTATCCGGCCAGTGCCTTACCGAAGAGTACTACCTGATCAACAAGCTGGTCAAAGGCTTTCTGGGCACCAACAACATAGATACCAACTCACGGCTCTGCATGAGTGCCGCCGTAGTGGGCTACAAAATGGCCTTGGGCGATGATGCTGTACCCGTCTGCTACGAAGATATAGAGCTAGCCGAAACCTTCTTGGTAAGCGGGGCCAACCCCGCCTGGTGCCACCCCATACTGTGGCGGCGCGTAGAGGCCCACAAGGAGGCCAACCCGGACGTAAAGATCATCGTGATTGACCCACGGCAAACGCAAACTTGCGCCAATGCCGACCTGCACCTGCAGCTGCGGCCCGGTACCGATACGGTGTTGCACTACGCCCTGGCTCGTGAGCTGATAGAGCTGGGCTACGTAGACCAGACCTTTGTAGAAAACCATACGGACGGCTATGCGGCCATGAAAGAAATGGCCCTGGCCCGCACTACCGAGGAGGCCGCCGAGATTTGCGACGTGCCGGCGGCCGATATCCGGCTAGCGGCCATCCTCATCGGCGAGAGCAAAGGCTACATTCCCATGTGGGCCATGGGCCTCAACCAAAGCGTGGTGGGCGTCAACAAAAACGTGAGCCTGCTCAATCTCTCCCTTATTACCGGGCAAATTGGCAAGCCCGGTGCGGGCCCGCTCTCCCTCACGGGCCAGCCCAACGCCATGGGCGGGCGCGAGGTGGGCGGCATGGCCAACCTGCTGGCGGCCCACAAGAACTTGCTAGACCCGGCCGACCGGCAAGAGGTGGCCGACTTCTGGGGCGTAGAAAAGATCAACGAGAAGCCCGGCCTCACGGCCACTCAGATGTTCGAAGCCCTAGAATCGGGCAAGATGAAAGCCATCTGGGTCATCTGTACCAACCCGCTGGTGAGCCTGCCCGATGCCAACCGCGTAGAAGCGGCCTTGCAAAAGGCCAAGTTTGTGGTGGTGCAGGACATTTCTTCCCGTTCGGATACCGCCGCCTACGCCGACTTGGTGCTGCCCGCCGCCGGTTGGCTAGAGAAGGAGGGCACCATGACCAACTCCGAACGGCGCATAGGGTACATCCCCCAAGTGGTGGAGGCCCCCGGCGAGGCCCGCTCGGAGGTAGACATCCTCTGCGACTTTGCCCAGCGCATGGGCTTCCATGGATTCGACTTCGCCAACGCGAGCGAGGTGTACGACGAGCACGTGCGCCTGACCCGGGGTACCCGCATCGACATCAGTGGCCTGAGCTACGACCGCTTGAAAGCCGAAGGCACGGTGCAGTGGCCGGTACCCGAAGCCGGACACCCCGGTACGCCCCGGCTGTTTACGGACCACCAGTTCTACACGCCCAACGGCCGGGCCCAGCTGTTTGCCCCGCCCGAGGCCAACGAGTCGGAGCCCGTGAGCCCCGACCGGCCCCTCATCCTGACCACCGGACGCATCCGGGATCAGTGGCACACCATGACCCGCACCGGCAAGGTAAACGCGCTGTACCAGCACATAGACCAGCCCCGCTTGGAAATCCACCCCATAGATGCCGCCGTGCGGGGTATTCAGGAAGAAGACGTGGTGCGCGTAGCCAGCGAGCGGGGAGAGGTAACGGTGCACGCCCGGCTCTCTACCGACATCAAACCCGGCGTGGTGTTTCTGCCCATGCACTGGGGCAAGATATTGCAGCGGTCCTTTGGCCGGGCCAACAACCTCACCAAAACCCTCGTCGACCCTAAGTCCAAGCAGCCGGACTTCAAGTTCTCGGCCGTGGAGGTGAGCAAAGTGAGCAAGCCAGCCGAGAAAATAGTGGTGGTAGGAGCGGGGGCCGCCGCCTTCCGGTTTGTACAGACCTACCGGGAACTGAATACGGAGGACGAGCTCCACGTGTTCTCCAAAGAAGAATACCCCTTCTATAACCGAGTATTGCTGCCCGAGTACATCAGTGAGCACTTGCAATGGACGGACCTAGAGAAAATCCACCAGGAACAACTGGACAAGCTGGGGCTCCATTTGCACACCGGCTTGGCCATCGAGACCATCGACCGGGAAGCCAAAACGGTGACCGATAGCCGGGGTGCCGTGCACGCCTACGACAAGCTGATGATTGCTACCGGGGCCCGGGCCTTTGTGCCGCGCGGCGTGCCCGTGGGGCAGCCCGGCATCCATACCATGCGCAGCCGCTGGGATGCCGATCAGTTCAAAGCTTCCATCCCCGCCCAGGCCCACGTGGCCATCGTGGGCGGCGGTTTGCTGGGGCTAGAGCTGGCCGCCTCCTTGCGCACCTTGTCCATAGAGGTGACCATCGTGCAGCTAGCCTCGCGGCTGATGGAGCGGCAGCTAGACCAAACGGCCAGTGAACTGCTGCGCGAGCACGTAGAGGACATGGGCATTCGCATTTACTTCAACGACTCGGTACAGAGTGTATTCCCCAAGCCGAGCGATGGCGAGCCCGTGCGGGCCCGGCTACAAAGTGGTAAGAGCCTGGAAGCCGATGCCGTGGTGTACGCCATTGGTACCAAGCCCATTACCGATTTGGCCGTGGCCAGCGGCCTCACCGTGAAGCGGGGTGTGGTGGTAAACGAGTACTTGCAAACCAACGACCCAGACGTATACGCCATGGGCGAGATTGCCGAGTACGAGAACAACCTCTACGGCAATACGGCCTCGGCCGAGCAGCAAGCTGACGTAGCGGCCCGGTACCTGACCGGAGACCCGCACAGCATCTACCGAGGCTCGGTGTACATGAACATCCTGAAGTTTGATGACCTAGACCTGTGCTCGCTGGGCATGGTAGAGCCGCCCGCGGGCAACCCGGACTACGAAGAGGTGGTGTTTATTGACCGCGCCCAGCGGTACTACAAGAAGTGCATCATCTACAAAGACCGCATGGTGGGTGCCCTGCTGATGGGCGATAAGCAAGAGTTTGCCGAGTTCAAAACGCTCATTGAGTCGCAAGTAGAACTCTCCGAACGCCGCCTGCAACTGCTGCGCAGCGGCGATGCCCCCGAGCCCGTCATCGGACCCCTGATTTGCTCCTGCAACCGGGTAGGGGAGGGCAACCTCCGGCAGGTGATGGAAACCGGCGTCACGGAATTTCGTGCGCTGTGCGCGGCCACCGGGGCCGGTATGGGCTGCGGTAGCTGCAAGCCCGAAGTAAAGGTGCTGCTAGAAGCACACTTGGAAGAAAACCCTGTAGAAGAACCCCAAATGCTGGACGTACTATGAACCTGAAACCTGCCTACGAAAAAAGCGATTTGGTTCGCGTATTTGTAAAAGGGGGCATGCTCTCCCCGGCCGATCTGTATAAGATCGCACAAACCGCCGAATCCTTGGGGGCCTCTTACCTGCATTTTGGGTCGCGGCAAGACCTCCTGTTTCCCATCCATACCCCCGACCCGGAACTACTGGCGCAGACCTTCTCGGAAATAGAAACGCTGTACGAGTACAGCAAAGCCGAGCAGTATCAGAACGTAGTGAGTAGCTACGTGGCCTACAACATGCTGCCCTCTACGGACTGGGTGCACGAGGATACCTACTACTACGGCCTAGCCGCTTTCGACTACCGGCCCCGGCTCAAAATAAACGTGACCGACCCCGCCCAGGCCATGGTGCCGTTGTTCTCGGGTGAGCTCAACTTTGTGGCCTCGCCGTACGATAACTATTGGTTTCTGTATCTGCGGCTGCCCGGCCAAACCATGAAGGAGTGGCCCGATCTGGTGTACACGCTAGACATGCCCACGGTGGCCCAAGCCATTGAGAAAGAGCTAGATGCAGACCAAGACCCTACCGCTACGGAGTTGTGGGAGCGCGTAACCGAAGCCACCGGCTACAACGCCCGCACCAAGGACGTAACGCTGGTGCGGCCCTCTAGCGTAGTGCCCGACTACGAAGGCCTAAACCAGATGGCCGGAGGCCGGTACTGGTTGGGCCTCTACTGGCGAAACAACGAGTACGATATTGCCTTCGTGAAGGCCTACTGCCAGCTAGCGATGGAGCAAGACATTAGCCGCGTGTGCATCACCCCGTGGAAGTCGCTGCTGGTGAAAGAGATCAAAGCCACCGACCGCCAAACCTGGGAGATCCTGCTGGGGCAGTTTGGGATCAACATGCGCCACTCCTCGCTAGAGATGAACTGGCACCTGCCCGTGCTCGATCAGCAAGCCCTCAACCTGAAGCGGTACCTGCTCAAGCATTTCGATCAGAACGATATCAGCACCTACGGGCTTAGCTTCACCGTGAAAACCAAGCCCATGGTCACCTGGACCAGTGTGGTCATAGCGCGGCAAACGGTGTCTACCTTGGCCAGTGGCTACGACCTATCGCCCACCTACCAAGTGTACCACACCAAGGGCTTCGATCCTAACCAGGATACGCTCATACCCTACGCCACGGACGTATTTCAGGAGGACCTACCGCCACTGCTCATGAACCTGAGCAAGCACTACGTGGAGCAGCTCACCCAGATCCGGGAGGGCAAGCAAAAGGAAGTGCTGGAATTATCCATACCGGCCGAGGAAGAAACCGAGCACGTGAACCAGTGTCCGCACTGCTTCACGGTGTACGAAGCCAAGTACGGCGACCCCAGCCAAGGCATCCCCGAAGGCACCGCCTTCGGAGACCTGCCCACTACCTACGCCTGCGGCCTCTGCGAGACTTCAGTCCAAGAATTCGTAACCGTAAGCCGAAAAGCCTCGCTTTCTGCATAAAAATGATAATTAAACCTCCACCCTGCCAGGGTCCCAAAAGCAGTTGGCTACGGCCCTAAGGCTGTCGAGCCTAAGCTCACAGGCTACTATCCACGAGACCCTGGTAGGGTTGCACACCTCCAACCCAACACAACGCACATGAAAATCAGAATGAAAGGAAATAGCCTTCGGTTGCGCCTACAGCAGCCCTAAGTGCAGCAGCTAGCCGAGACCGGCCGTATAGAAGAAACCACCTCCTTTGGCCCCCTGGCCAGCCAAAAGCTGACCTACAGCCTATACCGCACCAACGGAGCCTCCCAGGTATCCGCCAGCTTTTCGCAGGGCAAAATCACCGTCTGGGTACCCGCCCCGCTACTGCAAGCCTGGGTCCTGACGGACCAAGTAGGTTTCGAGGAGTGGATGACCCTCAGCGACAGCGAATCCCTCCGCATCCTGGTAGAAAAAGACTTCAAGTGCGTACACGACCGCCCGCACGAGGACGAGACCCAAGCCTTCGATCGCCCCACCGGCATACCCGTACCGGTAGACTGCTAGCAGATCAGCCATCTGTCGCAAGCGTATTCGCCGGGCCGCATAGGCTTGTGACTCCTTGGCAGAGGAAAGCTTCAAGCTTTCAATGGCCTGTAAGTACCAAGTTGAAAACTTGGTACAGCATTAAGTTTGTCCGGTATCCCCCGTAGCAGCCTCCTGGCTGCTACGGGGGATAGTCACGGGGTAGGAACCCCGCGACAGGGACTTTACTTTTTCGTCGTGGAATTCCGATAGCGCAGCGTCGGTTCGTGCGACGACTGATTATGGCTAGCCTAATCCCTATGGTTCGTCTCACTGCCTTGAGCGATATGGTCGCGTAATCAAGATGGTAAGGACTTCTAATGAGCGCCTCGCGTAGCGGCGCTTTTGATGAAATTTAAACCAAGACGGCTAAACAGCTTACTCACTCGCCTTTGCACCGGCTCTGCGTGCAGCCATTCATTTCACCCGAATAGACGCTAGATGCTAGACCGTTCGCTATGCTCACTGCTAGAGGCTAGACAAGGTACGAGGGACGATTGACGAGTTGGAGGTTGTTGGTGTCGCTCCGCTAAAACACCAACAACGGCGAGGGTAGAAGTCACAGGGCAGGAGTCCTGCGACAGTGGTCGGTTGGTTGCTTTTAGCAGTAGCTAGTATTATTCAGGAGGTAAGTTGATCGCTTGAAGCCACAGGCTTCTTCTTTGCACTAGAGTTCCAAGGCGCAGCCTTGAAACAGATAATTCTTCTGTATTCTGACTCCTGTTTTCTGAATTCTAGATTCTCGCTTCCCACTTTTGTCTTCTCGCTTCTTAATTGAAAAATACCAAACTGGGGGACTTGCCCCCTCGGGACTCTCCTGCGAATTTTGTGACCGTGAAATGCTGCCCATACTAGGGCAGCGATCGAGCTAATATTAGATGAGGTCCATTTTCATTACACTGCTTTTTCTGGGTATTTCGGGTATGGTATGGGGTACCACTACTGGAACTACAGGAGGAGAAACTACCCCGGCTAAACCTAAAACAGAGGAGCCTCCTTCCGAAGGAGAAAAGCCTGTAAATAGCGGTCGGGCAACTGCGGCCGTGGCCACGGAAGCAACGGCGCGGGTAGTGCGCCAGTTTGCTGATCTAGAGGATTTTGACGCCTTGTTTGCGGAGGCAACTCTGGCCTCGCCAGAAGCTGCAGCCTACGCGCTCGCCCCGGAAGGTATGGTAGGACCCCAGGACGTAATTGACTCTGCCCGGTATTGGGTGGCCCAAGCCAAGTCTTTTCAGGAAGAAGTAAAGCAGCTCAATAAATATGTGGGCTACCTCAACGGAAATGACCTTTTGAGTTTGCCCGTGGCCATCAAGCAGGAGATAGGTGGCAATGTATACGAGATCATTATTGCGAGTGTAACGCTCAAGCCTCGGTATGCCGAACTAGAGGTGTTTATGCGGTTGGACATCCCGCAATCGGACAAGTCCCTTACGTTCCGTGGCAAAGGCATCAAGTTTACTCAGGCTGGCGGAATTGCTGGTGATGGCAGGCTGGAGTTGGTAGCGGACTACGCTATCAATCTGGATGGAGATAAAAGCCAGATTATTCTAAAATCTGGCACCTACGCTACGTTTGAGTGTGCGGGATTCAAGGAAATGCACCTGGATGCTGACGTGAAGTTCTCGAGGGACCTGCTAGTACCCGAAAATACGGATGGGGACGTGCTGCCTGGTAATCTGATCACCTCCTTTACCACTACGGTCCGCAGCTGGGATGACTTGCTGGTAGAAGTGGATTTACCTCCCTTTCAGGTAGCGGGGCTGGATGACGTGGGCTTCGAAGTGAGCAATGCGGTGTTCGATATGAGTGATACCCGGAATGCCACTTCCTTGAAGTTTCCCAAAGGATATGAGCTATTGCATCCTGACCTACAGATTGGCAAGGGAGAGCTTTGGCAGGGCTTTTACCTGAGAGAGCTGACGGTAAGGCTACCTACTGAGTTTGAAAGCAGCCATGGGGGAACTCCTGTAACTTTTGCTGCTCGCGATGTGGTGATTGACCACTTGGGATTCAGCGGTGAATTGGAGGCTCAAAACCTGATCCCCATAGATGAGGGAGACCTCAACGGTTGGCAATTTTCGTTGGATTCGGTGGGGGTTAAATTAGTAGCCAATCAGTTGATATCGGGAGGTTTTGATGGCGAAATGATTATCCCGGTAAGTGAAGATGATCAGTACTTTTATTACGAAGCTACATTCAATCCCAGCCAGCAGGAGTACGTGTTTTTGGTAGAAATGGCGGACGATCTGCAGTTTGAGATGTTCCAGACCAGCTCGGTAGAATTGTATGAGGGGAGTAGCATTACGGTAGCAGTAAGGGATGGAAGATTTTTGCCAGAGGCCAACCTGCATGGCCGCATGGACATTTCTACTAAGCTAGGCTCGGATGACAAGGGAGTGAATTTGGCGGATATCAAGTTTGAGAACTTAAAAATTCAATCCGTGGCGCCCTACATGGAGGTAGGCAGTTTCTCATTCGGTTCGGAAGCCGCTACTCAGGCCATGGCCAAGTTGCCCGTGAGCATAAACAATATTGGTTTTTCCACTTTTGATCAGAATAAGGTAGGGCTAGATTTTGACCTTCTGGTAAACCTCTCGGGTAGTGGGGGCGGTGCGATCAGCGGCAAATCAGGGCTAAGCATTGTGGGAGAGATGGCGGCCAATGAGGGTATTCAGGACTGGCAGTATAGCTACATCAAGGTGCATGATGTGGCCATAGATGTAGACGGTGGTGCTTTCAAATTTAAAGGTCGCTTACAATTCTATGAGGACGATCCTGTATACGGTGAAGGCTTCAACGGCATGATTGATGCCGAGTTTGCGCCCGGGATTAAAGTAGAAGCAACAGCCATCTTTGGACAAGTGGATGGCTATCGGTATTGGTTTGCTGACGCACTGGCTAGTATGCCGGTAGGTATTCCGGTTTTCCCCGGGGTAGGAGTATACGGTTTTGGCGGTGGCGCTTATTATCATATGACGATGGATACCCAAGGGGTGGGAAGTTCCTTGGGGCAGACCTCTTCGGGTATTGTGTATGTACCCGAACAGGCAGCAGGTTTGGGCCTGAAGGCCACGGTAGAAATTGCTTCTCATCCCAAGCCTCAAGCCTTCAATGGAGACGTGACGTTGGAGATTTCCTTCTTTGATGGAGGTGGTATACGGTATATCGCTTTCCAAGGGAATGGGTATTTGGCAACGCCTGCTATTGGGGGTGAACTGGCTAAGCTACAAGAGAAAGCTTCTAAGGTGGCAAAAGCGGCGGCTGATCTTAAGAAGGTGGCAGGGCCCGTAGGTGGGGCCTTGGTAGACAGGATGTCGGGTGAGCAAACCGCTACTCAGATCTACGGGGCACTAGATAAGGCCGGGGACGGTAGAGGGTCTATTTCCGCCCACGTGTTCATCAGTTATGACTTTGAGAACCGGGTGCTGCATGGCAACTTCGAGGCCTTTGTGAACGTGGCTGGCGGTCTGATACAAGGGGTAGGGGATAAGGGCCGTGCAGGCTGGGCGGTGCTCCATTTTGCCCCGGAAGAGTGGTACGTATGGGTGGGTACGCCCGAGGACCGACTGGGGTTGAAGATGGGCGTTGGGCCGATCTCAGTGCAATCCACCAGTTATTTTATGGTGGGTACCAAAATATTGGGTAGCCCGCCACCACCGCCTGAGGTAGCCGACATATTGGGCATGGACCCTGAGGACCTGGATTACATGCGGGATCTCAATGCGCTGGGGGACGGGGCTGGTTTTGCCTTTGGTGCGGCCTTCAGTATGGACACGGGGGACCTTACCTTCCTGATGTTCTATGCCAGCTTTAAGGCAGGTGCCGGGTTCGATATCATGCTGAAAGACTACGGCAGTGCTTCCTGTTCGGGTAGTAGCGGGCCTATTGGCATCAACGGCTGGTACGCTAACGGGCAGGCCTATGCTTACTTCGAAGGGAAAATCGGGATACGGGTTAAGCTGTTTGGTAAGACCAAGAGTGTGAGTATTCTGGAAATAGGGGCGGCGGCACTGCTGCAGGCCAAATTGCCCAATCCTTTTTGGATGCGAGGCATTGTAGGGGGACGCTTCAATGTATTGGGTGGCCTCGTGAAAGGAGACTGTCGATTTGAGGTCACCATTGGGGAGGAATGTAATCTGCAAGGAGGTAGTGTGCTGGAAGGCATCACGGTCATTGCTGATGTTACGCCCACCGCATCCTCCCGGGATGTGAGTGTATTTAATACTCCGCAGGCGGTGTTCAACATGCCGGTGGACGAAGTCTTTGAGATGGTAGATGTGGATGAGCGTAGGAAGCAATTCCGCATTCGTCTGGATGAATTTACTGTGAAACAACAGGGAGTGGCTATCCAGGGAGATCTGCAGTGGAACGCTGCCCACGATGTAAGTGCTTTCAATGCCTTTGATATTTTCCCTCCTGAACAAGAATTGCTTTTGGCGGTGCAGGTGAGTTTTGAGGAAAACCAAAACGGAACTTGGATACCGGTAACGGTGCAAGGACAACGCTACGTGGAAAGGAAGGAAGCGACCTTTACTACGGGCAAGGCTCCTGACTTTATACCAGAATCCAACATTGCTTATAGTTACCCGGTCATCGACCAGATAAACTATTACCCCGGAGAAAGCCAGCAAGGATACATCAAGTTGAAACGCGGACAGCCGTATCTATTCGAAATTGACCGTACCAAGTGGGTGCAAAAGGGGCGTTTTGCGGCGGGCGCAAGTTCCAGTGGTTGGTTTGATATTGGCTATTCGCCGCAAAGCCGCGAGGTGCAGTTTACCATGCCGGCTACCTTGCAACCCTCTACCCTTTACACTTTTGAGCTGTTAGATCTACCCCTTTCCGTGGGCCAATCTATTGACCAAAATGTGTCAGAAGCCACGGCCGAGATACCTGATGGTAGCGGTACCGAAGTCACCACTAAGGTGGCAGAAGGGACGTTGGAAGACTTGCAAGCTCATGAGGTGTATTCGGCTCATGTGCGTACCTCGGCCTACACCACCTTGCAGGCCAAACTAGCTGCTGCGAATATGGAACAGCAGTGGCGTTGGCCTATAAGAAATGGTGTGCACGAACTCGGCAAAAGTATTCTTAGTCAAGAGCTTTGGGATGGGGCTGAGCTACTTGGTGGCTCCCAATATGAACCGCTCATTCAGTTAGAAGCGGTGCTATCGGGTAACCGCTTCTATGAAGAGTTTATCTATCCGGTGGTATACGAAGGCTATCCTTTAGAGAACCGCTTCTTTATCACCTGGCGAAAGCCAGAGGCAGTGGGGGTGCCGCCTACACGTGGGGTCTTTATTCGGCAACATCCACAGCAGAATTTGCGCATTGAAGAATCCGATGTGTCCGCAGGACAAGTTCGGCAGTTCAACAATACGGCGGCATTTATCTATAATCAGGCGCACTATTATGAAAAGGATTGGATAGACCTGAGCAATCAGGTAGCGAATGCCTATGCCGATACAGGCGTTCTGGCGCCACGGTATGCTGGTCTACTCACTACTCCCTTTCCTCGGGTGGTAGGCGGGCCCTACCAGTTTAAGGTGAAATATGTGCTGCCTGGGAAGAACATCGTCACCAGTGAAATTACCCTTACCCTAATCAATCCTGTGTACTAATGAAGCGTGCCATTCTACTATTTATCGGGTTGATCGGGGTTACTTCTACCACAGTAGCTCAGAATGTAACCAGCCAGGGAATCCAAGTCCTGGCGAGGCCAGACGAGCAGGTGATCCGCCTGCGATGGGCTCCTACCAGTGCGGTGGATTGGGAGTTGCTCAACCGGTATGGGTACTACATTGACCGATTTACCTTGATTCGGGATGGAGAGCTATTGCCAGAGCCTACCCAACTGCGCCTGGCGAACGAACCCATACGGCCCCAGCCGCTAGCCAATTGGGAAGGGTTGGCGGATGCCAATGACTACGCAGCGGTGGCAGCGCAGGCTATTTACGGGGAGACTTTTGAGCTCACGGAAGACTACAGCTCTGATATTGTACAGGTCATTCAGAAATCCAGGGAGCTAGAACAGCGGTTTTCCTTTGCTTTGTTTGCCGCTGATCAGTCCTTTGAGGTGGCCATGATGAGCGGGCTGGGTTTTATTGATCATACGGCGCGGGCCGATGAGAAATACCTGTACCGGGTGTATGCCGCCCTCCCCGAACAGCTAGAGCCGATTGATACGGGGAGTGTACTGGTGGGTCGGGTAGACTACAAGCCCTTGCCTGCGGTATACGATGTGCAAGCTCTCTTTGGTGACCGAGCCGTGATGGTGAGCTGGGAGCGGCAAAACTTCGATGGGGTATACAATAGTTTCTTGTTGGAGAAGTCATCGGATGGTGGGAAAACTTACCAGTCCGTGACGGACCAACCTTTGATCAATACCACCGAAGGGCAGCAATACCAATCTCGCAGAGCATATAAACTAGACTCACTGGCTGAGAACGATGTTACTTACTACTACCGCGTGCGGGGCATCACGGCTTTCGGGGAAGTTTCTCCGCCTTCTGATTCGGTCTTTGGACAAGGATTCTTAGAATTGAGCATCCCCCCACAATTGACCCAATGGGATACCGACGATAATACAGTGGATTTGGCCTGGGAATTCCCCTCTGCCAATGAGTTACCCATCGCTGGCTTTTTGGTTGAGCGGAGCCCTTCGAATTCGGGTCCTTTTGTAACCATAGCTACCCTAGATGACAGCCAACGCAGTTGGCAAGATCCACAGCCACTAGCTACCAATTATTACCGAGTAACAGCCTACCGAGAGTCCACCCAGCGGTCCTCATTCCCAGTGTTGGTACAGCTTTCGGATAGTATACCTCCTATGACTCCCATGGGAATCACCGGAACCATCGATTCTGCGGGGCTGGTTTCTTTGCGTTGGGCAGCTAACGAAGAGCCGGATTTTCTGGGTTACAGGGTGTTCCGTTCCAACTTCCAAAGCGCGGAGTTTGTGCAGATGACAGAAGAACCCCTAACGGACAATTCTTGGGTGGATACCATCAACTTAAATTCGCTTACGGAGAACATTTACTACGCCCTGGTAGCGGTGGACCAGCGATATAATGAATCGATCCTGAGTGAGTCTTTGACGCTCACCCGCCCCGATATAGTCCCTCCTGCGGCGCCGGTGCTCACTACCTTGGATGCCGCCGAAACGGGGGTGCATCTACACTACATTGCCAGTGCAAGTGAAGACGTGGCGAGCTATATCATTTACCGACGCGGGAAAAACGATGCCGGGTGGGTACCGCTCAAGGAGCAGTCCGCAGAGGAGGCGGGGGAATACCTGGATGAGTCAGTTACTCCCAATATCCCTTATGCGTATACGGTGGTGGCCGTGGACGATTCTGGCCTTGAGTCAGAACCGTCGCGCCCTAAGAAAGGGGTGTTTGTACGTACTATGGCAGAGATACAACCAGAGAATCTGCAAGTGGCCATTGACCGAGAGGCGCTAACTATCCGACTTACTTGGAAGTACGATGGGGCAGCCCAGGAATTCAAGGTGCTTCGTGGCCCTTCAGAAGACCAATTGTTTTTGTATCGGACGGTAACCGGAGGACAGCGCCTGTTTTTGGATGAAAATCTAACCCTCGATACCCAATATGTCTACGGCATACAAGCCATAGACCCAGCGGGTTTGCCTTCAAATATTATCCTGACCAAAGTAGCCTTTTAGAGAATGAAATTGCAGCGGGAACCTTTACACTACTTTTGGATTGCATGCTTGGTTGTGATGGGGTGGGTAGGGCCAATGGCCAATACTCAGGCCCAGACCAATAACATTACCGTAAACCTATCCGGGCCCAATACCAATCTCCGGAAGTGTCAGGAGTATACCTATCAAGCTACGGTATCGGGGAATTGTAAGCAGGATTTTGTGATCTGGGGTATCAATGGTGGTACCATTGTGAGCACCTCTATGACGGGGGCAGTAAATTACGCGGTAGTCCGCTGGAATGATCCTACCACCGCCTCTATTTCCGCTACCGGCTTCAACCAAGTACAGCAGTTTCTTTGCCCCAATCCGCGGCAGGGTACTTCTACCATCACCCCCTCGTTCAACACGAATGACTGGGCTTCCTACTCCTCCTTAGGTAGCTGGTGTTCTACGGATGGGCTTTCTATGGCCACCATTGGGGGGAATCAACCTCATAATTGGTATGCTTCCACTGATCTGAGCAACTGGGAATTAGTAGCCTCTACGTCCAATGCCTCCTGGGGGTATTCGCCTGAAACAGACCTGGGAAGCGATTACTTGGACAAGCCCGTGTACTTCAGAGCCGAATGGCTGGAGTGCGAAAGTTCGGTGCTGGGTCCCTACACCTATTACCGTGCCCCGCCCACCTTAACCTCGGCTAACTTAGTCCCTAAGGCTACTTCCAGTAATTGCTCTACCGACGGGCAGGTGGTGCTGCAAAATCTAAAGTATCCTGATGGAACCGCGTACAACGGAGAGCCCATCATTGTTTCCGTAAGGAATTCAGCAGGTACCCTTGGTTTCAATGCTACCCTTGCCCAGACCACGCCTTTTACGATCAGCAACGGCAGTTTCTTTGCCCCGGGCACCTATGAGATTACTTTGGAGTATTCAGTCCCTGAACGCAAAAATGCCTGCTATTCTCGAGTTACTACGTTTACCATACCGGCAGGCCCTGCCATGACCTTTGGTTCCGCTTCCGCTTCGGCTACCCCAACCTGTTTTGGGGGAACCAATGGGGCTATTTCGGTAAGTGTAAATGGGGGTTTGGGAAATTACGTGTATGAGGTTTCGGATGGTAATGGGGCTAATTTTACTCAGTACACAACGTCTAGCAGTAGATCCATTACGATTACTAACCGACCTGCCGGGTCAAAATACAGAGTTCGGATTACTGATCAGTGCGGTTCTCAAGTGGTCTCGAATGATATTGCAATTGCCTCTCCGGCTCAAATTTCTCTGACGAGTATAACCGTACCTTCCCGAAGTACGCACAATGGATCTGACATCAGTTGTATAGGGGCCACCGACGGTAGTTTGCAATTGACCGCCAGTGGGGGCACCGGGGGCTTGCGCTACAATACGGTCAATAACTTTAGTACAGCACAAACCAGCAATACCTTTGGTGGGCTCGGGGCTGGGAGTTACAATGTGTACGTTTGGGATGCCCAAGGGTGCTATGGTGGTGTGCTGGGCCAAACACTTAACCCACCTTCGGCGGTCGCTACGCCCACGCTTACCAAGGCCGATCGTGGACTGTTCGACATCAGTTGTGCAGGCGGTACGGATGGAGAAATAACGGTGGCTAGCTCCGGTGGTACCGGTTCGTTAGAATATTCTCTCAATGCTGGGGCTTGGCAAAGCAGTTCCATTTTTAGCGGACTTGGCACAGACACCTACTCCGTGGAGGTTCGGGATGCAAATCATTGTACCGCTTCTTCAGCATCGGAGTCATTGAGCGAACCCCCAGCTCTCACCGTATCAGGTACCGTAACTAGTGACTACAACGGTGCTGAGGTACGGTGTGTAGGAGAAAGCAATGGTAGTATTGCCTTTAGCGCCTCTGGCGGAGTGGGAGGCTATACCTATAGTCTGGATGGGAGCCATTACTTTGGGTTGGATACCTTTTACAACCTCAACGCCGACTCCTACACGGTATTCGTGAAAGATGATAACGAGTGTGTGTCTACTGGTGCGGCTGCGGTAGTCATTAATGATCCTCCGCCTATTGTTCTTACCGACTCCGTATCGGATTACAACGGAGTAAACATCACGTGTGCTGATTCACTGGATGGCTGGATTAGTGTGGACGCAACAGGAGGAACCGGGGCCCTGGCCTACGCCTGGGATGGTGGACAAATTACGGACTCCATTGGTGGCCTGGCGGCAGATACCTACGGGATTACTATAACCGATGACAACGGTTGTACCCAAGTACAAAGCTATACCCTTACCCCTCCGCTTGCCTTGGCTGCCACCCCTACGGTGACCAATGTCAGTTGTTTTGCGGCTGATGATGGTAGCATTCAGCAGGATATCACCGGAGGAACCATGCCCTATTCCTTTGCCTGGAACCATGGGTCTACGGACCAAAACCCCACGGGGCTAGCCCCGGGTGCCTATTCAGATACCATTACTGATGTAAATGGCTGCTTGGTTATTCTTTCGGATATGGTGGTTACGGAACCTTTGCCTTTCAATATTAACATAGCACAGCAAGTAGACGTAGACTGTTTCGACCAGCCAACAGGCGTGCTCACTATGGCGCATACCGGAGGTACCGGACCTGTAGAGTATTCGTTTGATAATGTCAGCTATACCACTTCCAATGTTCTGGGAGGCCTGGTAGATAGCACTTACCTGATTTGGGGTAGGGATTCCAATAATTGTGTTGATCTTACTTCGGCCACTATTGCTGAGCCCACGCTATTGGTGGCGACTATCACTCAAGAAAACACCTCTACCTGCGGAGACTTTAACGGCTCGGCACAGGTAGTGGCTAGCGGAGGAAATGGTGGCTACGTCTACGGATGGAAATCCGTAACCGGCGATACGGTGGTGGGTGACTCTACTGCGCGGTTGCAAAACGTATTGGGAGGAGACTACCGCGTTACGGTAACTGATGCCCGAAACTGTGAAGCTACGGATGTAGCTACGGTGGGCAGCATCGAAAGCCCGGTGGTAGCCATAACGGGGATAGATTCTACCGCTTGTGACTATACCCGGGATGGTGGGGCGCAACTGAGTGTGTCTGGAGCAGGGCCTTTCCAATATCTGTGGGACAACGGAGACACCCGAATGTCGGCAGATACGCTGAGTCCCGGAGATCATACGATAGTGGTGACTGATACCAATGCCTGCGAAACAGAGGTCGCGCTCAATGTGCCCGCGCCCGATCCATTGGACGTTACCCTCGATAGCCTTTTTAATCCCCTATGCTTTGGCGAGGCCAATGGGGCCATATACCTGAGCGTAGCAGGCGGTACCGGAGCCTACGTATATGCCTGGGACAATACTCCCGCCACTACCCAAGACATCACGGAACTGGTAGACAGTACCTACGCGCTGTACCTCACCGATGCCAATAACTGTGAACGGCGAGATACCTTCCAGTTGGTAGAGCCGGAATTGCTGACAGGCCTCGCTACCGTTACTGATGTCACCTGTGCTGATTATCTAGATGGACAGATTGACCTGAGCCTAAGCGGAGGTACCTTGCCTTATTCCTTTGATTGGTCACATGGTGATAGCGTTCAGACAGCGGATAGCCTGGACGGTGGCCGCTACCTCGTGACCGTCACGGATGCGAACGACTGCATATGGGCCCCATCGGATAGCCTCACCGTTATCAATCCTGATTCGGTATTGCTCACCCTGGAGAGCCTCATCAATGTATTCTGTTTTGGCGATAGCACTGGGCAAATCGCCCTAAGTGGGGTAGGAGGGACCGGAGTCCTGGCGTACTCCATTGACAGTGTCAACTTCCAGGCAGATACTCTGTTCCCCAACTTGGGGGCTGGAGACTACTTCCTTACCCTCACGGATGACAATGGCTGTACCGACCGAATGGATACGGTGATTACGGAAGCCCCGCTGCTAGTAGCCAATCTCACCGAAAAGGAGGACTCCTTCTGTGCTACCGCGGATGGGTCTGCGGCGGTCAGTGTAACCGGGGGTACTGGCAGCTATGCCTATGATTGGCGAGATATCAACGATAGCCTGCGGAGTACCACCAGCCGGTTGGATAGTGTGTTTGGGGGAGTGTATACCATGACGGTCACGGATAGCTTGGGCTGCATGGCAGATACGGTAGCTCTCATCAGCAGCCGGGACGGAGCGGTAGTCACTTTCAATGCTATTGACTCCACTACGTGTTCTTATAGCACCGATGCTATGGCCACTATTTCGCTGGCCGGGGGCGAAGGTGACTACCAAATTGTGTGGGATACCTTCCAGAACGACAGCCTGGTTTCTGTACCGCTAGCCCAGGGCGACCACTTTGTGACAGTGACGGACACCAACCAATGCGTAACCGTGGAATCCTTTGTGGTGCTGGCCCCCGATACCTTGCAAGCTACTAGTCCGCTAGTGGTAGATCCTAGCTGCTATGGTTTTGCCAACGGCAGTGTCGACATTACCCCAGTAGGGGGTACTGGAGGGTATACCTTTGCCTGGTCCTCTACGGAAACTACCGAAGATCTAAGTGGCCTGGGCATTGGTGAGTATTCGCTGGTATTGTCCGATGATAATGGCTGTACCGATACGACTAGCTATACTTTGGTCCAACCCGATAGCCTTATGGCTACGGCGGTGGTTACTGATATTAGCTGTGCCGGAGCGGGTGATGGCTCTATCGATCTTACCCTTAGTGGCGGTACTGAGCCCTATGCTTTCACCTGGAACACGCCAGATAACACCGAGGATCTGGTGAATCTGGAAGGGGCGCAATACGCTGTGCAAGTGGTGGACGACCAAGGGTGTGAGCTTGTCTTGTCGGACCTGGAAGTAATTGATCCAGAGCCTGTACTGCTTACGCTGGATGCCCTGATCAACGTGGATTGTTTTAGCAATGCCACTGGGGCAATGGCCTT